>NZ_JBYSYE010000060.1:0-21298 GCF_058782925.1 Pseudomonas sp. FW305-E2
TGTGGGCCTTCTTCCATGTAACGGCGGATGAATTCCCACTCATCACGCAGTTCGCTGCCGCCTTGGCCTTGTTTGCCCAGCAGGGCCATTTCCATGTGGGGCAGGCCGGTGCGGCTGGGGTGCCAGACCAGGCCTAGTCGCATGCCCATGCTGAGTGAGTCATCTTCTGGATATAAGCCAGTGCTCCCGGTTGCATTCCACGGGAAAGTGACGATGCCGCCGCAGTATTTCGGTCGATGTAGGTGAACTTGTTGGGTTACTCGGTTGAAGCGAATGAGCAGATGCCGACTGGTCAGCATCTCCAATCGGGTCAAGTGTAATCCATACTTTGTGTAAAAAAATATCGTAGCACCTGATACGAGTGCCATCATGAATGTCAGTGCCACCATCAGAAGTGATCGAGCCTCACGGTCTGTTATGTCCTCCCAGAGAAAATATAATGTGGAAATTATCGTAACACCTATAATGGGCATAATTCCACCTAGTGTTGCAATTGTTATGAGTCCGCGCTTTTCCTCTGAGCCACCACATCGCATTTCAATAAATGTTTCGTTGAAAGCGAAAATCGGTCCGCGTGTGTGGGGTTTTTCGCTAACAGTTTGGAAGTGTATGTCCTCTTCCAAGTCCCCTTCGTAAAATTCCTGGGTGGCGCGCTTCTCAGCAGGTGTTAACTCTGCTTCGTACGCTTTTCGTTCGGTCTCTGACTCGGTGGCCATTTGCCAGAATCCCCATTCAATCAAATACATTACAGAACCTCGCTGAATGCGGCATGTAGCGCCATCAATTCTTCTTGCTCATCGTAAGGCTCCGAGTTTTTCCCAACGCGGAAGCTGCTGCGCTTGCACCACTTTTCCAAAGCGTCATCTTCAAAGATGTAAATGATCATCGTCAAAACGAGCCCTATCCAGAACGCGCCGAGAACTAAACGAGCGAGCAGTAGCCTCGCTGCCTGCGTACCCAGTCTTTTTGCGAGTCTTGACATTGATTGACTAAGAAGTCTTACTATTTTGTTAGCGCTGGAGTTTGCAAGGTGATCGAATAAAGGCTTGGCGATGGCGATGGCGGTTCCAAGTTCACCCAATGATAACGTTATGGTAGCTACTCCTCGGAGCGCGTAAGCAGTAGCCAAAATTCTCGATTTCCTCTTGCCCTGCTTCGTGGTTGGATCGCTTCGGAGATGTTGAAGCCAGTCAGTAAAATCCCACCATGCCAGCATTCCGCCCCCGATCCCCGCCAGGCTAGCGCCCCACAGCTTCAACCTCCCCAATGTTGCTGCGGCCCCTTTCCCAGTCACACGGTTAGCGCCGTACCGCGCGACCACCTGGTCCACATAGCTGGCTCCAATTTCAAAGCCCGCCGCAGCCGTAGTCATCGCGGCCGCCAGGAGTTCGGTCTTCACCCGCGCATCACTGTCAGGCAGTTCGCGCGCTTTGAAGGCCATCAGCATCCCTTCCAGCAGGCACACCAGCCCGGAGACACGCACTTTGTAGAAGTCACTGTTCCGGGCCTGCATCAACCCTTCAGCCCAGGCCTGGTCGAGGTACCTTGATACCTGGCCTGCACTGCGTTGTGGGTTAATGGGCTGCCCGCTACGTGCAGCTTCACTCAGGCGAATATCGACAGCCGTTTCATGCACCGAAGCGAACAAGGTCAGCCGCAAACCCTGGTGCAACGCGCGGTCCATGCTGTTGGGGGTCGCGGTGCGCAGCACTTGCCGCCCCAGCGCGACGTACCAGGCATACAGGCCGATGCTGGCCGTGCTGCTCTGTGCCTGCATCTGTTCGTACAGGGTGTTGATGCGCCCAAAGGCATTGGCAGCGGCATGGGCTTGCCGGGCAAGTGCTTCCGGCAGGGCGAAGGATGACGCTGACGACGGTTCGGCCTTGGCGGCTTCCAGCAGCGCCGCCAGTTCTTCCCGCAGGTCCTCCTGGTTGTAGGTGATGCCGCGTATTGCCAGGTTGCCCCGGTCTGCTACGTCGCTGCGCCACCAGTGGTCCAGCACCTTTGTACCCCCTTCACTCAACTCCATGCCGATCACGCACTGGCCGGTCTGTTCGGCAAAGGCCAGGCCGTTGATGAGGTCGGCGTTGTCGTAGCGGTCCAGCGCCTGCAACAAGCGTTCGCTGACCACCCAGCGGGTATGGTCCTTGGCGCGGTCTTCGGCGGCTTGCTGGGCGTGTTGCATGGCCTGCTCGAAACCGTCGAGCTGATCGTGCATGGCCTGGCGGTCGACCAGGTGGCCGTATTTCTGGTCGAACCGCTTGCGGAACTCGCCGGCATCCTGGCGGGCCTGGACTTTGCTGCGGACCTCGCGCTCGAACTGCGCCAGGTGGGGCTTCATGCGTTCATCATGGGCATCGGCCTGTTGATTGGCCCGTTCGGAGAACAAGTAGATCTCGGGATGCAGGTGGGGCTGGTTGCGGACTTTTTCGGCCATGACTTCGCGCTTGACGATCTGCTCGGCCATCATCTGCGGGTAGAGTTTTTCGATTTCCAGGAACGACTGCGCGACCAGCAGCTTGCGTTCGTTGTCCACCCCGGGTTCCACGGTGCGCGCCAGCCACTGGGTCTTCACATCCTCGACAGCGGCGTTGCGCCAGGCGTTGAGCTCCTGGGTGATCCCGATGGCGTCTTCGATGACGATGGCGGCGCCACGGGGTTTGCTGTGGTTCACCAGCGGTGCCAGCGCTTGGCGTGATGCGTGCGGCGAGACGATCTGGTCGTTGTTGAACGGCTGCAGGTCCAGCAGTGCCTGCAGGTCTGCATCGTTTTGGGCCTTGAAGTCGGCCACCCAGTTCAGTTGGTCATGCTTGAGGACGTGGGGCTGTGGCGGGGCGTCGGAAGGCTGGATGAAGCGGGCGATATCAATCGTGGGCAGGCTGCTGCGGTATTCCTCGTCGAGCAGGCGGTAGTTGTCGAGCATGCGCGGGGTCAGCGGGGAAGGGCTGAACAATGGGCGCAGCTCCTGGATGTCATCCAGGTCGTAGAGGGTGATGGTCCAGCCGAAACCGCGAAGGATCTCATCCAGATTGCCGGCGCTGGGGGCAGGCGCCCAGGGGGCGTCGCTGCTGATGTACAGCAGCGAGCCATTGGGCGCCACGCGGTATTGGCTGTGCCATTCGTAGGCCGGTGCGCTATGGCGCTTGATCAGCAGGTAGAGAAAGCCCTCGCGCAAAGGGCGGATGGCGTAGCTGGAGTGGGTCAGCTCGCCGACCTCCTGGAACGGGCTGAGATAGCCTGGCAATTTGGGCAGGCGGGCACGTTGTGCCGGGTTGCCGCCGACGGCGGCGTAGCGCAGGGGCAGCAGTTCGAAGCGGCGGGTGCAGTCGGCGACGGGGCTGTTGCGCAGGGCCGGGCGGTAGCCGGAGGTGATGCGCCTGCACAGTTCGAGGGTTTCGCTGAGTGAGTCCATGGTTGTGTTGTGCCTCAGTCCTTGGTGCGCAGGCAGCGCTGCACGTTGTCCATCAGGGATGTCTGCTGCTCGCGCGTGGCGGCAATCGCCTCCTGCCAGGCTGGCGAGCTACTGAGCTGTTCGCCACCGCGAGCCAGCATCAGCACATAGCTGATAAGGTCTTCTTCACGCCCCAGGCCTTGCGCGCGCGCCTGATCCAGATAGTGCTGAATCAAGCCAACCCGTGTGCCGTGGCAGGCAGCGTGCAAGGTCGGGCAGGACCGCTCGTTCTTGAGCAACTCGGCAAGTTGATAGCTCAGCGGGTCACCCGCCAGTTCGGCCCAACACGCTTCGTTCAACGTGATTGGCGGACAGTGCGTGGATTGAGGCTGATTACCGCCGGATATCTGCATCCACAACCGCTTGCTCGGGTGTGCCACGGGTGCCCACCAGTGATGGATGGGGGCCAGCCATTCGCTAACCCCAGGCAGCTCACGGTGCCTGTCCAGCACTAGCAGAGCCGCGGCGGTGTGGAAGCGCAACAGGTACGAGTGGCCGTCCGTGCCCGTGACGATGTTGGCGTGGCTCAGGTGTCCGGCGAGCCGGGCAGCGGGAAGCGCGCTGACTATCCAGCCGCACACGGCGCCAGCAGCACCTTGTTCAAGTTGCCATTGGAAGTCGTACTGGGCCGAGACATCGGAACCGAGGCGCGAACCGAACAACCAAGGGCCTGCTGTCCGCAGGTTGCTGAACTGGGCTTGCTGCAGCAGTGGCCAGCAGCGGCCCGTGTAGTGCCCGGTCAGTTGTTCCTGCACCTTGGGTGTCAAGTTGGCCATTTCCACGATGGCGCTGAGGCGATAGTGATCGGATGCCCGCAGCACATCGACCATTGCTCTGACAAATGGGCTGGGCATCAGCTTGCTCCTTCCATGCGAATGATGGTGTGGCCGTCGGCGATCGCTTTGAGCAGGCAGCTGAGGCAAATGGGTTCGCCCGGCGCCGGTACGCCAGACGTTGAAGTGACGCGATTGCTAGCCGTAGCCTGCTGGCTGACAGGCCCTTTGAAGGCCAGCGCCAGGCCGTCCAGCGTGATACCGGCGCCGTCGACTCTCAGAAGCCCCGCGGGGCTGCGGATCGTCAGGCTTTCGCTGACCTGGATGTCATAAACCTTGGTGGTGTGCCGGATGGCTTCGCCCGTTTGCAACGTGCTGTGACCGGCAACGACCTGTTCGAGGTGGCCGCCGATTTCTACTGTGTGGTTTGCCTTGGTGATGTCCTGCCGGTGGTTCCCTACCTGTTCGATTCGATCCTTGCCTGTGGTGATCCTGTGGTTGCGGCCGATGCTCAGGCTGTCGTCGTTGCCGATTTCGTGTACCCGGTTCTGGCCGATGCCAACAGATCCGTCACGGGCGATGTCTTCGCGACGGTCCTGACCGATCGAAATCGTTTCGTCTCGTTCGACGCGTTCGGTACGGTCGTTACCCACGCGTGTGGTTTCGTCGTGCTTGACGATGTTGTTCTGGTCCCGCTCGGCATGAATGAACACCTCCTGCCGACCCAGTTCATCCTCGAAGCGCAGCTCGTTGAAGCCTTCGCCTTTATGGGTCTGGCTCTTGATGGTCATGCGCGTCTTGTGCTCGGGCAGGTCATAGGGCGGCAACTGGTTACCGCAATAGGTGCGCCCGGTGATCATCGGCTGGTCCGGGTCGGCGTTGACGTACTGGATGATCACATCCTGGCCGATGCGCGGGATGGCCATCGAACCCCAGCTGCCCCCCGCCCAACCTTGCGACACGCGCACCCAGCAGGAGCTGAACTCGTTGTTTTCGCTTTCCCGGTCCCAAGGAAAGCTCACTTTCACGCGGCCCCATTGGTCGCAATAGATTTCCTCGCCCTTGGGCCCGACCACCGTCGCCATGTGCGGGCCGTCAATGCGTGGCTTGGGCAGGGGGGGCGGGCGCCATTCGGCCCTGCCGGGAACCAGCAATGCGTCCTGTTTGTAGCGGGTGCCTTGCTGCGAGCCGGCGGCCTCTTCCTGCAGGCTGGTGAACTGGGTGCCTTCGTGATGCACGCTGACCGTGCGCCAGTGCACGTTGAGGTCTTCACGCGGGTGCTCGATGAGGGTGAAGCTCAGCCCCGGTTGCAGGCGCACATCGTCGCCTTCCACTTCGGCAATGCGTGCATCATGGCGCAGGGCCGTGAGGCGGGTGGCAGTGAACGGAACCCCGACCGCATCACGCTTGTATCGGCCGGGGTAGTCGAAGCGCTCATAGTTCAGCGATTGATGGGTGTTGCTATTGTCGTACGCCTGGTGTTCCTGACGGTATTGTGGGTGAGTGAAGGTGTAGTCCCGTTGCACCTGCCGCGCTGTTCGCACCTGTTCGCTGTAACGCAAGCGCCGCAGGCAAGGCCTGGCCTGATCGCCGCCTCCAACGGATCGGTACAGCACCTGATCGGGGCCCACGTCGTCATTGTGAAACCCTTCATCCTCATCATGGGTCTTGATGGCGCCCCGGCTGATCTGCCCCAGCGCCAGCAGCCGGTCAGTGATGACCAGCAAGTGCTGTTTCGGCGTGTGTTCGAAGCGGTAGACAATGCCTTCCTCGGCGGCCAGGCGGGCCATGAAGTCGAGGTCTGTTTCACCGGCCTGCACGCAAAATTCGCGCACCTGATGCGGGTCGAGACACTTCAGCTCGTAGGCATTCACGCCCTGGCGTTTGAGCATGATCTCGAGAATCTGCGGCACGGTTTTCTGCTGGAAGATGCGCCAGTTCGAGCGCAGCCCGGCGCGGGCCAGCATGGGCTCGACCAGTGCGCGGTAACGGGTGCGATGGAAGCCTGTTTCCCCTTGGCTGAAGGTGCTGATCAGGCCGTGCACGTAGCGCAACGGGCGCTCACCCTGCCAGAGGGTGAACAGCACCGGTTTGTCGAGGAGCTGGCCGAAGTCGACATCGTCTTCGAAGCTGACCAGCTCCAGCTGCAGCCGGAACGGTGAGCTGATGGCTTCGTCCAGTTCGAACGACACCACCTCAAACTCGCTTCGGCCAACCAGCGGCTGGAAAGTGAAGCGCAGATCGGATTGGCTGGGCATGTGGCGTCCCCCGTTACTGCTGCAGAATGGCGTTGAGCGATTCGAGAACTTCGGCGGTTAGCAGGTCGAGGCGGTAGCTGTAGTAGCTGTAGGCGCAGACCATGGCGATGACCGAAATGACCAGCGGGGTCCACCAGGGCCACTTCCAGCGGCGCATACGGTGGGGGCAATGGACGACGTTGCTATAGGGGTCGCTCACTGTTTGCGGCGTGGGGCCACGCAGTTGGCGAATGACCTTGTGCATCCGGCTGATCAGCGCGCTGAGGATTTCATCGCCCTTGGGGTCAAGGGCGTATTTGCCTTGCAGGCCCAGGCAAAAGCAGAAGTACAGGAACTCCAGCACATCCTGGAATTCCTTTGGCGATTGCATGATGCGCTCGAGCAGCACGAAGATCTTTTCGCCGCCCTGGGTTTCGTCGTGGAAGATGCTCAGCAGCGGTTCGTGGCTCCAGCACGAGTTCTGGCCCCAGGGGCGGGTCATCACGGCCTCGTCCAGGTGCAGGCACAGGGCGTAGGAATAGACTTCCTGATGGACCGCGCAATAGCCGTGCTGTCGCATTTCTTCGCGAATAGTACTGACCTGTGTTTGCACGGTCTTGTGCACGAACTGGATGTTGGGCAGGTCATCCAGCGTGCGTAGGCGAATGACCAGGCCGAACAGCTGGCTTGCCGCGTCGAGCATGAGGTTGTCGTAGCCGCCGCGTAGCTGAAAGTCTGGATCGGCCGGGTAGCCGGGTAGATCGGTTGCGTATTCAGGACCCGCGCCGTCAGGAGGCGGTGGGGTTTCGTTTAGGTCTTCGAGCAGGATTGGCTTTTGGGGGGTGGGCACTGGTTTGCCAGTGCGGTCGGACTCTTTGGGCATCCTTGATCCTCGTCTCTTGGCAGCTCAAACACTCGCGGTGGCCCCCCGCGTCCATGCGGTCGGGCATTAGCAGTTGCGAAAGCCTGAAGAGTAACTAGGAATCAATTTTTGTGGGAGATTGAAACTTCCTAAAGCATTGTAGGAAGTTTCTTTGGAAGTTGTTGTCTAATTATTTCTGTCAAAAAATGAGTGATGTTTTATAGAGGGCTGATTTTTCTCATGACTGTTGTGACCACGTCTGCAAGTGCTGCGGCGCAGCATCAGATAGGACTGGGCTGAGTTCAGTCGCCTGCAGCGCGATGCGTCCATAGAAGAGCAATGCTGTTGCCCAGGTTGTAAGCCAGACAAAGATCCCGGCCCAGAACGTATGAGACATATAGTGCCAGCCCTGTAATACTCGGGTAGTGCCGTACACGAACCCGATCAGCAGAATGGCCACCAACAACTTGCGAGCATGTGCCCACCGATGGCGCAGGGCCACGAAGTACAGCGCCAACAGCGTAAACCCGCTGGATGCATGGCCACCCGGCCAGCAACGGCCATCGCCGGGTTTGCTCCATAAAGAGAAGTTTTCGAACCATTCGACCCGGGGCTGCGAACCGCCATACAGCGTGGTTTCCACAGGGCAATACACGCTGGTATGGCTTTTCAGGTAGTGAATCACGGTGGTGCTCAGCGCGAACGCTACCACCACGAACAACAGGTCGCGTCGGTGTTGGGTGGTAAAGCGCAGCACTGATGCAATACGGACCTTTTCCAGCGCTTGGGCAAGGCCCAATTGGGGGCGGTTGGCCAAGCGCGGCCAGATGAACGACAGCAAGCTGCCTATGACGGCCAGTTCACCGGTCCAGTCCGGCAGGATGCGTGGCCATTTGTGAGTGACTTTCTCGAATAACGGGTTGTGCAGCAGCGGGAACTGGCCAGTGGCCGGGTCAAGCAGCAGGTTGCTGATCCAGCGATCGAAGTCTGTGAGGTCGAAGGCCATGAACACAATGGCGGCCAGCAATAGCGGCAGCAGCAGGTTGTTGCGGTAGAAGGTGGCGCGGGAGGGCATGTTCAGAGTTCCTTGGCATCAATGAGAGTGTGCCATTCACTGGCCGCCATTTGGCCCAGCACCTTCGTCTTGCCATCGTTGCCACGCGTGATGAACAGGGCGCTGGCATAGCTGTTCGCTGTTGCGCTAGAAGGCGCTTTGAGTGCCTGCTCCAGTTGTTCCATGCAGCCGCTGTGGCTGACCAGCACGAGGTTGTGGCCTTTTCGCTTGAGGGCAAAGGCATTTTCGGCAAAGTGGCCGTCACACTGATTAAGCCAGTCTTGTGTGGCAATGGTTTTACCGAACATGGCTTGTGCGGTCTGCCGGGTTCGCACCTCTGGGCTGGTCCAGACATCAACTGCGCCCAGGCCAAGGTGTTGCAACCCGAGGCCTACATCGGTGGCCGCCTGCCTGCCCGCGACGGTGATGCCGCTGGGGTCATTCAGGCACGCCTCACTAGAGCGGTCGCAGCGTTCGGCATGGCGCAATACGACAATCACCGAGCCTTTCGCCCAATCGGTATACAGCCCACTGTGCTGCAGGTGATGGGGATTGCCCAGGTTGGGGATGGCCGCGCGCTGCTGCGCCCAGGCTTGCGCTACGCCGAACAAGAGCAGCAGGCACAACACCCCCCATTGCGCCGTGCCCCAAGGCCATTGGTATATCGGCGCAAGCCGTGAAACGGGGGCGTCGTCGATCACGTCGTGCAGCATCTTTGCCACTCCAGTCAGTCTGCTCCATGCGAGAGCGTCGGCACTGTAGGCAGTGGAATGTCGGCAGAGGGTGAGGCGGGTGTGAAAAAAGCCTTGCGCTGATGGGCGTGCGGTGGAGGTCAAGCCGGATGAGAGGGTAAAAATGAAACCGGTTTCAAAACCTGTCTGAACGCGCTAGATTATTCGGCTGTCTTCTTGATGGCCTATCAAGATCACCTCTTTATTGAAAATCAGATGGCGCTTATCAAGGCCACCCCCACAGCCGATGAGGATTCGCAATGCCTGAGCATGCCCCAGACAACCCGCGCAGGGATTTTCTGCGCAAGACCTTGACCCTGATCCCTGTCGTTACAGTGGCCAGTACAGGGCTTGGCGTGGGCGCCAGCCAGCTGCTTGCGGCCCCGCAACCGCATCAGCAACCGAAAGTGCCGGCCACGCCGCCTGCGGGCAATTATCAACCGACATTCTTCAGCGCCGAAGAATGGGCTTTTGTACAAGCCGCCGTGTCGCGCATCATCCCGGCCGATGAGCTTGGCCCAGGGGCACTGGAAGCTGGCGCCGCCGAATTTATCGACCGGCAAATGAACACCCCCTACGCGACTGGCGCACAGTGGTACATGCAAGGGCCCTTCAACGCCGACGCCCCGCCCGAGCTGGGCTACCAGCTGCAGCTCAGCCCGCAACAAATCTACCGCCTGGGCATCGCTGCCGTGGACGGCTGGTGCAAGGCCAATGGCGGACAGGTTTTTGCTGCGCAAGATAGCGCTACCCGGGACCGCATTCTCAGCAAGTTGGAGGCAGGAGAACTGGTTTTCGAAACCGTTCCGGCCAAGGTGTTCTTCAGCCTGCTGGTGCAAAACACGCGCGAAGGGTTCTTCTGCGACCCGATTCATGGCGGCAACAAAGGCATGGTCGGCTGGACCCAGATCGGCTTCCCCGGCGCCCGCGCCGACTTCATGGACTGGGTCGAGCGCAATGAGCCTTACCCGTTCCCGGCTGTATCGATCCGTGGTGAGAGGGCCTGAGGCATGGCGACTGTGTTGAACAAAGTGGATGCGGTGATCGTCGGCTTCGGCTGGGCCGGTGCGATCATGGCCAAAGAGCTGACCGAGGCCGGGCTGCACGTGGTAGCCCTGGAGCGGGGGCCGATGCAGGATACCTACCCCGAAGGCAGCTACCCGCAGGTGATCGATGAGCTGACCTACAGCGTGCGCAAGAAGCTGTTCGTCGATGTATCGAAAGAAACCGTCACTGTCCGCCATAGCGTGAATGATGTGGCATTGCCCAATCGCCAGCTGGGCGCATTCCTGCCGGGCAAGGGCGTGGGGGGCGCGGGCCTGCACTGGTCGGGTGTGCACTTCCGGGTCGACCCCGTCGAGTTGCGCCTGCGCAGCCACTATGAAGAGCGCTACGGGCGCACGTTCATTCCCGAAGGCATGACCATCCAGGACTTCGGTGTCAGTTACGAAGAGCTGGAGCCCTATTTCGACTTTGCCGAAAAGGTCTTTGGCACTTCGGGCCAGGCCTGGACCGTCAAAGGCCAGGTGGTCGGTGAAGGGAAGGGCGGCAACCCCTATGCGCCGGACCGTTCCAACCCGTTCCCGCTGCCCGCGCAGAAGAACGTTGTATCGGCAAGGCTGTTCGAAAAGGCTGCCACCCGCCTTGGCTACAAACCCTACAACCTGCCGTCGGCCAACACCTCCGGGCCATACACCAACCCCTACGGGGCGCAGATGGGGCCGTGCAACTTCTGCGGTTTCTGCAGCGGCTACGTGTGTTACATGTACTCCAAGGCCTCGCCCAACGTGAATATCCTGCCGGCGCTGCGCCAGGTGCCCAACTTCGAGTTGCGGCCCAATGCCCATGTGCTGCGGGTGAACCTGGACGACCGCAAGCGCAAGGCCACCGGCGTGACCTACATCGATGCCCAGGGGCGCGAGGTGGAGCAACCGGCAGAGCTGGTGATTCTGGCGGCTTTCCAGTTCAACAACGTGCGTCTGATGCTGCTTTCCGGCATTGGAAAACCTTACGATCCGGTGAAGAACGAAGGTGTGGTCGGGCGTAACTTCGCCTATCAGAACATGGGGACAGTCAAGGCGTTCTTCGACAAGGACACCTACACCAACAACTTCATCGGCGCGGGTGGCAATGGCATTGCCATCGACGATTTCAACGCCGACAACTTCGACCATGGCCCGCACGGCTTCGTCGGCGGTTCGCCAATGTGGGTGAACCAGGCCGGTAGCCGGCCGATTGCCGGTACCTCCAACCCGCCGGGGACGCCGGCCTGGGGCAGTGCCTGGAAGAAAGCCACGGCCGACTACTACACCCACCAGGTGTCGATGGACGCCCACGGCGCCCATCAGTCCTACCGTGGCAATTACCTGGACCTGGACCCCACCTACCGCGATGCCTACGGTCAGCCGCTGCTGCGCATGACGTTCGACTGGCAGGAAAACGACATCAAAATGAACCAGTTCATGGTCGACAAGCTGAGCAAGATCGCCCAAGCGATGAACCCCAAGGCCATTGCCGTGCTGGGCAAGCAGGTCAAGGACCACTTCAACACCGCCAGTTACCAGACCACCCACCTGAACGGCGGGGCGATCATGGGCACCGACCCCAAGACCAGTGCACTGAACCGCTACCTGCAAAGCTGGGACGTACACAACGTGTTCGTTCCGGGCGCTTCGGCGTTCCCGCAGGGGCTGGGTTACAACCCGACCGGGCTGGTGGCTGCGCTCACCTACTGGTCGGCCCGCGCCATCCGTGAGCAGTACCTGAAAAACCCCGGTCCGTTGGTCCAGGCTTGAGGAGCGATGAGCATGAAGACACTGTTGATCGCCACCCTGGTGCTGGGTGCCGGCGCGGCTGCACAGGCCGTAGCGAATGACGATGCACAGGTACGCCTGGGCGAGTACCTGGCCCGCGCCGGTGACTGCGTGGCCTGCCATACCGCCAAAGACGGCAAGCCCTTTGCCGGTGGGTTGCCGATGGAAACGCCGATTGGCACGGTGTACTCCACCAACATCACCCCGGCGGCCAGTGGCATTGGCCAGTACAGCTTCGAAGACTTCGACCAGGCCGTGCGCAGGGGGATTGGCAAAGATGGCAGTACGCTCTATCCGGCCATGCCATACCCGTCGTATGCGCGGGTCAGCGAGCAGGACATGCAGGCGCTGTACGCCTATTTCATGAAGGGCGTGGAGCCTGTCGAGCAGGCGAACAAGGCCTCTGACATTCCCTGGCCGCTGAGCATGCGCTGGCCACTGGCAATCTGGCGCGGCCTGTTCGCACCAGAGGCCAAGCCCTGGCAGGCATCGGCGACAGCTGACCCTGTGGTGAACCGCGGTGCGTACCTGGTCGAGGGCCTTGGGCATTGTGGCGCTTGTCATACGCCGCGGGCGCTGACCATGCAGGAGAAGGCCCTGAGCGCGGCCGATGGCGAGCAGTTTCTGGCCGGCAGCGCACCGCTGGAAGGCTGGATTGCCAAGAACCTGCGTGGTGATCACAAAGACGGCCTGGGCAGCTGGAGCGAAGCGCAGTTGGTGCAGTTTCTCAAGACTGGGCGCAGTGATCGCAGCGCCGTGTTCGGCGGCATGAGCGATGTGGTCGAGCACAGCATGCAGCACATGAGTGATGCCGACCTGACCGCTATCGCCCGCTACCTGAAAACCCTGCCGCCGAGTAATCCGAATGACCAGCCGCATGTTTACGACAAGCAGGTCGCGGATGCGCTATGGAAGGGTGACGACAGCAAGCCTGGGGCGGCGGTGTACATCGACAACTGCGCGGCCTGCCACCGCACCGACGGGCAGGGCTACACCCGCGTGTTCCCGGCTTTGGCCGGCAACCCGGTGGTGCAGACTGCGGATGCCACGTCGTTGATCCATGTGGTGCTCGCCGGTGGCACGGTACCGGCAACGCACACTGCGCCGTCGAACTTCACCATGCCGGCTTTCGGCTGGCGTCTGAGTGACCAGGAGGTTGCCGAGGTGGTGAATTTCATTCGCAGCAGCTGGGGGAACCAGGGCAGTGCCGTCACCGCCGGTGATGTGAAGTCGCTTCGCTGACGTGTTTTTCTGCGCCCTCGCCCGTAGGAGCGGATTTACCCGCGAACACGGGCGAAGCCTGTGCCATCCCTAACCCCGATCCCGTAGATCTAAATCTATTAATATCAATGATCTATGCAATATTCTTAATGCGATTTAACATTCCCTGTCTTCGTGTCCGACCAACGGCCTGTTGACGAATCCGCGCATTTTTGCTGTATTGAAACCGGTTTCATCACTATTAAAACAATCATAAGGAAAACCCATGACCGACGCGCCTGCCCATACCCGCGAACGGGTCACCATCAGCGAAGTGGCGCGTGTTGCTGGCGTTTCCAAAGCCACCGTCTCCCGTTACATCGGTGGCGACCGCCAATTGCTGGCCGAAGCCACGGCCAAGCGGCTGGAAGAGGTCATCGAACGCCTCGGCTATCGCCCCAACCAGATGGCTCGCGGCCTCAAGCGCGGCCAGACGCGACTGATCGGCATGCTGGTGGCCGATATCCTCAACCCCTATTCAGTGGCCGTGATGCACGGCGTGGAAACCGCCTGCCGTCAGCATGGTTACAGCCTGGTGGTGTGCAACACCAATCGCGACGACGAGCAGGAGCGTCACCACCTGGTGGCCCTGCAGAGCTACAACGTCGAAGGGTTGATCGTGAACACGCTCGGTCACCACCCCGGCGAACTGCTCAACCTGCAGCGCGACATCCCCATGGTGCTGGTCGACCGCCAATTGCCCGAGCTGAATGTGGACCTTGTCGGCCTGGACAATGCTGACGCAGTCGAGCAGGCCCTGGACCACCTGCAGGCCCAGGGCTACCGCGACATCCTGGCGGTCAGCGAACCCCTCGATGGCACCAGTTCACGCCTGGAGCGGGTGCAGGCATTCGGCGCGTCGATCAGCCGTCGGCCAGGCATGCGTCAGCAGGTACTCGAAATCGGCGCCGGGCTGCCGGGCCAATTGGCTTCGTTTCTTGCCCACAGTGGTCATGGTCCGCAAGCCATCTTCACCTTCAACGGCGTTGCCACCTTGGCGGTGACCCGGGCGCTGCTCGAGGCCGGGCGCAACCTGGTTGCCGATGTCGGGCTGATCGCCCTCGACGACCTCGACTGGTACCCCTTGGTCGGCAAAGGCATCACCGCGCTGGCCCAGCCCACCGAGCGTATCGGTGTGGCGGCATTCGAAAGCCTGCTCGGTCGCTTGCGCGGCGACAGCGGCGCAGCCCGGCGCATCGACTTCAAGGCCAACCTGATCATCCGCGGTTCAACCCAACCCCAGTAAGAAAACGGCAGGCTTGTGCCTGCTGTTGATCAAAAATGAAACCGGTTTCATAAGGACAAGAACAATGCAAGCGAACCCCGTTTCCATCAGTCTCTCCAGCTACGGCGCTGATGTTGTGCGCCAACGTGGCCAGGAGCAGTTTCTGGACCTGCTGGCAGCCGCTGGCGTCAGTCGCGTCGAATTGCGCGAAGAATTGTTCACCAGTGCACCGGACGCAGCTGCGCTGGGCAGGGTCATTGCCGCGCTGCGCCTGGAATGCCTGTACTCCACCCCCCTTGAACTGTGGACCGCGCAAGGCGTGCCCGACCCGCTGCTGGTGCAGAAGCTGGAAATTGCCCGGGCGCTTGGCGCGGTGGCGCTGAAGGTTTCCTTGGGACACTTCGATGAGCACTGCGATGTGACGGCCCTGGCGTCGCTGTTGCCTGCGCATGGGCCTCTGTTGCTGGTGGAAAACGATCAGACCGCACAAGGTGGCAGGATCGAACCGATGCTGCAGTTTTTCCAGCGTGTCGACCCGCTTGGGCTGCGCGTGGGCATGACGTTCGATATCGGTAACTGGCAGTGGCAGGGCGAGCCTGCGCCGCAAGCTGCAAGACAGCTAGGCCGTTGGGTGCGCTATGTGCATTGCAAGGCTGTGCAGCGCCGGGCCGATGGCCGTCTGGTTGCCATACCGCCGCAAGCAGCGGACCTGCAAGCGTGGGCAGCGCTGATGGCCGAGTTCGCGCCGGGCGTGGTGCGCGCCGTCGAGTACCCCCTGGTTGGCGAAGACCTGCTGGCGCTGACCCGGGCCCAGGTGCGTCACCTTTCTGCACTGGGCGCTGCGCAGGAGCTGGACCATGCATGAACATGACGTGCTGTGTTTCGGCGAAACCATGGCCATGTTCGTCGCCGAGCAAGCCGGCGATCTGGCCGGTGTCGGCCAGTTCGGCAAACGCATCGCCGGCGCCGACAGCAATGTGGCGATCGGCCTGGCGCGGCTGGGTTTCAAGGTGCGCTGGCTGAGCCGGGTAGGTGACGATTCGTTGGGCCGTTTCGTGCTCGACAGCTTGCGCTGCGAAGGCCTGGACTGTTCCGGTGTCGAGGTGGATGCCATCTACCCGACGGGTTTTCAGCTCAAGGCCCGCAGCGATGATGGCAGTGACCCGGCAGTGGAGTACTTTCGCCGCGGTTCGGCGGCCAGCAGGCTGTCACCTGCGATGGTGAGCCCCGTTTGGCTGCAGGCTCGCCACGTGCACGCTACCGGTATTCCGCTGGCGCTGTCGGACAGCTCGCGGGCGCTGTCCCACGCGCTGCTGGACGCAATGCGCGCAGCCGGGCGCAGCATATCGTTCGACCCCAACCTGCGCCCCTCGCTGTGGCCCGATCAAAGCAGCATGGTGCGAGAAATCAATGCCCTGGCGGCCAAGGCCGACTGGGTTTTACCGGGGTTGGAGGAGGGGCGGTTGCTGACCGGTCAGCACACGCCGGCCGATATCGCCGCGTTCTACCTGGACCAAGGGGTGGAATTGGTGGTGATCAAGCTGGGCGACGCTGGCGCCTACTTCCGCAGCGCCAAGGGCGAAGGGCAGGTAGCCCCCGTGCCAGTCAGCCGCGTGGTGGACACCGTCGGTGCAGGTGATGCCTTTGCCGTCGGTGTGCTCAGCGCGCTACTGGAGGGCCGTCCGGTAGCCGAGGCGGTAGCGCGCGGCAACTGGTGCGGCAGCCGTGCCGTGCAGTCGCGGGGCGACATGGAAGGGCTGCCGCTGCGTCATGAACTGGAGGCCTACGACCTGCGCAGAAGCGCATGAGCCGACCCCGAATCACCTGTTGCAACAAAAACAACAAGCTCAGGAGAAACAAACCATGCAAAGCCAAAGCCTGGCACCTCGCCGCTGGTGGTACATCATCCCGATTGTGTTCGTCACCTACAGCCTGGCGTACCTGGACCGCGCCAACTACGGCTTCGCCGCCGCCTCCGGCATGGCCGAAGACCTGCACATCACCCCGGTGCTGTCTTCGTTGTTGGGTGCGCTGTTCTTTCTCGGTTACTTCTTCTTCCAGGTGCCCGGCGCCATCTACGCTGAAAAGCGCAGCGTGAAGAAGCTCATCTTCGTCTGCCTGATTCTGTGGGGCGGCCTTGCCACGCTTACCGGCATGGTCAGCAACGTCTACATGCTGATCGGCATCCGCTTCCTGCTCGGGGTGGTGGAGGCTGCGGTCATGCCGGCCATGCTGGTGTACCTGTGCCATTGGTTCACCCGGGCCGAGCGTTCGCGCGCCAACACCTTCCTGATGCTGGGCAACCCGGTGACCATTCTGTGGATGTCGGTGGTGTCCGGTTACCTGATCAAGCATTACGACTGGCGCTGGATGTTCATCATCGAAGGCCTGCCCGCCGTGATCTGGGCATTCTTCTGGTGGCGCCTGGTAGATGACCGCCCGGCCCAGGTGGCTTGGCTGAGCGAGCAGGAAAAGGCCGCTCTGGCGCAGGCGCTGGCTGCCGAGCAGCAGGGTATCAAGCCTGTAAAGAACTACCGCGAAGCGTTCCGCTCGCCGCAAGTGATCATCCTGGCGCTGCAGTACTTCTGCTGGAGCATCGGCGTGTATGGCTTCGTGCTCTGGCTGCCGTCGATTCTCAAGCAGGCGGCGAACGTTGATATCGTGCAGGCCGGCTGGCTGGCCTCGGTGCCCTACCTGGCGGCGGTGCTGGCGATGGTGGGCGTGTCCTGGGCGTCCGACCGCCTGCAAAAGCGCAAGCGCTTCGTCTGGCCGCCGCTGCTGATTGCCGCGTTGGCGTTCTATGGTTCTTACGCCTTGGGCAGCGAGCATTTCTGGCTGTCGTATGCATTGCTGGTGGTTGCTGGTGCCTGTATGTACGCACCCTATGGCCCATTCTTCGCGATCGTGCCCGAGATCCTGCCGGCCAACGTCGCAGGCGGCGCCATGGCGCTGATCAACAGCATGGGGGCGCTGGGCTCGTTTGGCGGTTCGTGGCTGGTGGGCTACCTCAATGGGGCTACGGGCGGGCCCGGCGCCTCTTACCTGTTCATGTGCGGTGCGCTGCTGACTGCAGTGGCGCTTACCGCTGCGCTCAATACTTCCCAGACCTCTGGCCGAGCAAAGCGCGATAGCTCGCGTCTGGCCATGAACCATTAGGAAACCTGCAATGAAGAAGCGAATCGTCCTGTATAAACGCCTGTCAGACGACTTGATGGCACGCCTGCAAGATCGCGTCGAGGTGACCTGGGTGGATACTACCCAGCCCGATGGCCTGGCCCGCCTGCGCGATGCGTTACCGGGGGCGCACGGGTTGCTGGGGGCCAGCCTGCGCCTGGATGCCAGCCTGCTCGACCTTGCCCCGCAACTCGAAGTGGTGTCGAGCGTTTCGGTAGGCGTGGACAACTACGACATTGCTGAACTCAGCAGGCGTGGTGTGATGCTGACCAACACGCCCGACGTGTTGACAGAAACCACGGCCGACACAGGCTTTGCCTTGATCCTGGCTACCGCCAGGCGGGTGGTGGAGCTGGCGAACTGGGTGCGTGACGGCCGCTGGCAGGCCAACTTGGGGCCGGCGCATTTTGGCAGTGATGTGCACGGCAAGACGCTAGGCATCGTCGGCATGGGCCGCATCGGCGAGGCCCTGGCCCGGCGCGCGGCCGCTGGCTTTGGCATGCGCGTGCTGTATCACAGCCAGCGTGCCAAGCCCGAGGTGGAAGCACGCTATGCCGCATGCCAGTGCAGCCTGGATGAGCTGTTGCAGCAGGCAGACTTCGTTTGCCTGACGGTGCCGTTGAGCGCCAGCACCGAAGGCCTGATAGGCGCACGGGAACTCGCGTTGATGAAGTCTGAGGCAATCCTGGTGAACATCTCACGCGGGCGTGTGGTGGATGAGCAGGCGCTGATCGAAGCGCTGCGGGCCAGGCGCATCCGCGGTGCGGGGCTGGACGTGTTCGTGCACGAGCCGCTGCCGAGCGACTCGCCGCTGTTGCAGCTCGATAACGTGGTAGCGACCCCGCACATCGGCTCGGCGACCGAGGACACCCGCCAGGCCATGGCGCGTTGCGCGGTGGACAACCTGCTCAGCGCGCTGGCCGGTGAGCGGCCGGTAAACCTGGTCAACGGCTGACGCGCCCCCGTTCCCGCAGGGGCCGCGCAGCCTTTGAAACGGTCAGCGGCAGTTGCCTGCCTTGCGATACCCCGCTGCCTGTGCTTCACCTTCGTTTGCGAAGGTAACCTGGTTCTTCGCTGCAACCTGGTTGTAGCCCGGGCAGCCGACTGACAGGTGATAGACGTGGCTGTTGCGGTTGCCAAGCACGGCGCCGACCGAACCGGCGCTGGCCAGGCTTGGTTTGGCCTCTGGCTTGGCCGCGTTTACCGGCACCGCCTCTACCACGCCGCTGCCAACCGGCTTGTAGCCGGCGGTCCACTTGCGTTCGCCGCTTACGAACGGGTTGGCATGGCCCATGATCGCGGCAATGCGCCGGTCGCGTTCTTTCTCCCAGGCCGACACCGGGTGTTGCTTGTCCCAGGCCATCAGCAGCTGTTGCTGTTGGCGCGACATGTTCAGCTTGTAGCGGTCGAACATGTAGAACGTGGTGCGGGCCACCAGGCCTTTGACTTCGTCACGCGGTTCGGCGGTGCGCTGGACGAAATCGACCTTGGTGGTGCATTGGCCGTATTCGCCGGCATTGCCAGTGACCATGCCGTAGTTGAAGTTGCTGCGGTCACCGTTGACCTCACCCACGGCCGGGTAAAGGTTGAACAGGTCGGCCTCCATGGCGCGGAACACCGGGTCGTTGTCCACGCAGTGCTCACGGCCGCCGTTCTTCCAGCACTGGCGCTGGTTGCCGAAGGTGTGGGCGGGCACGATGTGTTCCCACTCGGTGCGTTCGGCACGGTTCTGCTGCTTGCGCGTCTGGTAACCACACGAGGCGGCATCGATGCGCCCGCCAGACTTGCCCACCCAGGTCCATTTGCAACCGCAGTACAGGTCGCCCATGGCACTGCTGGCCTGGTCCAGGTAGACCTTCTGCTTGGCCACCACCTTGGCTTCGGTGAAGGTGGTCGGCGGGTTGGCCAAGGCAGGGAGGGTAAAGGAAAATAATAAGGTTACGGCGTAAAGCAGTGATTTCATGGGGAAAACATATTTCAGGTTGGGCCGCGCATTGTAATGGTTTCCCCGGGGCTGACCAGCTCGCGGAGCCATACCAATGGTCGGCCAGGGTCGTCGCTGCCCATACGGCTGAAGGTGGTTGAGTCGAGCATGTCCCGCACCTGGGTGCCCATGCGCAGCAGGTGCTCGACGAAACCGGCACCGACGTCACCGTAATCCTCCAGGGAAACCCCGCTCTGGTTGTGCTGGATTGCCAGGTGGTAATGACTGACACCATCGCCGTTGCCGCTACCGCCCAGTACCACCGTGAAGCGTGGGCCAAGCAGGGTGGTCAGGCGTTGCTGCACCAGATCGAGCAGGGCGACGGGTATTTCATTTTCGCGCAGTGATGTAGGGAAACAGGGTGTGAACGGAGGCATGAGGGTGTCCTGCTGGGCGGGGTTCGAGTGCTGGCCAGCTTAGGCAAGGTGATTGTCAACTTGGGTAAAGCGGGGGTAAAAGCGGGTAATGCTCAACCCCCGTGCTGCGCGGTTCATTTCAAGAGCAGCCTCAGAAGGTCTGGCCCAACGAGAACTGGAACACCTGGGTTTCGGCGTTATCCGGCTTTTTCAATGGCGCCGCCAGGCTGAAACTCAGCGGCCCCATCGGGCTGTACCAGGTCACGCCAACCCCCAGCGACACAGCCATCTGCGCCAGGTCGACGCTGCCGCAGCCTTGGGTGGTGGACAGGTAGCAGGTGTCGGCATATACGTTGCCGGCATCGACAAACACCGAGCTGCGCAGCTGGCTCTGGTCCTTCACGAAGGGCAGCGGGAACAGGTACTCGGCACCGCCGGTAATCAGGATATTCCCCCCCAGCACATCGGTGTCGCGGTCGGAATAGTAAGCCTGCCCAGCGCTGGAATAGGCCCCGGTAGCCGGTGTGCTGCGCGGGCCGAGGGTGCCGTCCTTGAACCCGCGTACCGACCCCTGCCCACCGGCGTTGTAGCTTTCATAGAACGGCAAGCCGTCGGTGGAGCCATAGCCGTTGCCGTAGCCCAGGTTGGTGTGCAGGCGCAGCGTGGTGTTGCTGGTGACCGGCAGGAAAGCCTGGCCGTTGTAGTCGAGCTTGTAGAACGACAGGTCGCTGCCAGGGGTGGTAGCCATCAGCGTCAGGCTCTGCGAGTGGCCCCGGGTGGCTAGCACGCCTTTGTTGAGGGTAGATTCCGACCAACCGATCGACGCCTTGAGGTTGTTGAAGCTTTTGCCTTCGCGGGAGATGAAATCGTAGATCTCGTCAGCGCTGTAGGTGCCGGGCGAAATGTCGTCGTGCTGCAGGGTCAGGCCGTAGGTCAGGCGCGAGGTTTCGTTGATCGGGTAGCCGAAGCTGACCCCGGCGCCGTAGCTGTTGATTGCATAATACGAAACCCCATCGTCGTAGTAATCGCTGTAGTCGGTGCTGTTGTAGAACAGGTTGTAGCCCAGGCTCACGCCGTCGGCGGTGAAGTAGGGGTCGACGAAGCCGAAGTTGTACTTGGTCTGGTATTCCGAACGGGTCAGGCCGATGGACACCTTGTTACCGGTACCGAGAAAGTTGCTCTGGCTGATCGAACCCCCCAGGATCAGGCCGGCGCTCTGGGCGAAACCGACGCTGGCGGTGATCGAGCCGGAGGCCTGCTCTTCGACGCTGTAGTTGACGTCGACCTGGTCGTCGGTGCCAGGCACCTGCGGGGTCTCGACGTTGACTTCCTTGAAGAAGCCCAGGCGCTCAAGACGGGTCTTGGACTGGTCGATCAG
>NZ_JBYSYE010000061.1:0-21040 GCF_058782925.1 Pseudomonas sp. FW305-E2
CCCTTTCGCGACGCAAGGCCGCTCCCACACGGATCGCGCCAGCTTTCAGAAATTGAGCAAGACAGTTGCTCCCACAGAGGCTATTTTCCTGTGCTGGCCAATACCCGTTGCCAGTCCGGTTCGTTCAAGCGCCCCAGGATGCGTGCCTTGCCATTGCCATCCACCGATACGAACAGGGCGCTGGCATAGTTGCTTTGACGTTCGCCGCCGGCAACGTGCTGCTGGCGGGCAAAGTGGTCGATGCAGCCGTTGTGAGTCACCAGCACCAGGTTGTGGCCCGCGCGTTTGTGTGCAAGCGCTTCGTTGGCGAACTGGCTGTCGCAGCTTTCGAGCCAGTCCTCGCTGGCCACCGCCTGACCCAGTATGAAGTGCGCGGTTTGCCGGGTGCGCAGTTTCGGGCTGCTGAGCAGGTCGGCTTTGTTCAGGCCCAGCTGGTGCAGCCCTTGGCCCACGCGGGCAGCGGCCTGGCTGCCGCTCAGGGTGATCCCCGTGGAGTCGTCCAGGCAGGGGCCGGGGGCGCTGTCGCAGCGTTCGGCGTGGCGGATCATCACGATCACCGCACCGTCGGCCCAGTCCTGCAGCAGGCCGCTGTCACTCAGTTGTTGCTCGTTGCCAAGGTCCACGATATGCGTCCTCGTCGCCAGCCAGGTGGTCAACGCCGCCACAACCATGCACAGGCCCAAGGCGGCTCCGACGGCTTTGCGAGTCAGGCGTCGCTTGCGCCGGGCATGAATGGCGGGGTGCCCCAGGGTGTTGCTCGATAGCATGCGTTGCTCCGTTGGCAGTGCCGCGGCTGGCGCGGTGGTGGATGGCGGCATCCTGCCAAGCGGCCTGTCGGGGGCCGGTGAAGGGCGTGTGAAAATTGCATTTGGCGGCTGCCGGCTGGGTGAAACCCGCGCCCGCGCCTACGCTGTAAACTGCAAGGCGGTAAACCGGAGCAGGCCCGATGACCCCCATCCTCGAACTGGAAAGCGCACGGCTGGTGCTGCGCCAATGGCATGACGATGACTTGCGCGAGTTCGCCGCACTGTGCGCCGACCCACAGGTGATGCGCTACTTTCCGGCGCCGCTGACGCGCGTTGAGGCGGCTGCGTTGATCGGCCGCGTGCGTGGGCATTTCAATGAGTACGGTTTTGGTTTGTGGGCCCTGGAGCGCAAGGACAGTGGCGCGTTCATCGGCATGACCGGGTTGCTCAATGTCAACTTCGACGCGCCTTTTGCCCCGGCGGTGGAGATCGGCTGGCGCCTGGCACGTCGTCACTGGGGCCTGGGCTTTGCCAGCGAGGCGGCGTGGACCTGCCTGCGTTGTGCTTTTGCCCAATTGCGCCTGGAGGAGGTCGTGTCGTTCACCAGCGAATGCAACCTGCCGTCGCAAAAGGTGATGCAAGCCATCGGCATGCAGCAGGACCTGCACGGCAGCTTCGAGCACCCCCGGCTGCCCATCGGCCACCCGCTGCGCCCGCATGTGCTGTACCGGATCGATCGCGCGCATTGGGAGCGCACCCTGCGCGCCTGAATGCACAGCCATGCCCGGCGCGAATGACAAACGCTGTATCATTTGCCTACTTGGAAGGCGCTTGCCCGTAACACGTTCAGCGCCTGTGAAATCGAGCGCCGCTCGGGCGGCGCATCGCGAGCTAGGCTCGCTCCTACGGAGAACCGCCGATGAGTCATGTGTTGGACGACCTGGTCGACCTGTTGAGCCTCGAATCCATCGAGGAGAACCTGTTCCGTGGACGTAGCCAGGACCTGGGCTTCCGCCAGCTTTACGGTGGCCAAGTGCTGGGCCAGTCGTTGTCGGCTGCCAGCCAGACAGTGGAGGACGCGCGCCATGTGCATTCGTTGCACGGCTACTTCCTGCGCCCGGGCGATGCCAGCCTTCCAGTGGTTTACTCGGTAGACCGCGTGCGCGATGGCGGCAGCTTCAGTACACGGCGGGTGACGGCGATCCAGAAGGGCCAGACCATCTTCACCTGCAGTGCATCGTTCCAGTACGACGAGGAAGGCTTCGAGCACCAGGCGCAGATGCCTGACGTGGTCGGCCCGGAAAACCTGCCTACCGAAGTCGAACTGGCCCGTGCCATGGCCGACCAGTTGCCCGAGCGCATTCGCGACAAGGTGCTGTGTGCCAAGCCGATCGAGATCCGCCCGGTCACCGAGCGCGACCCGTTCAACCCCAAGCCGGGCGAACCGGTGAAGTACGCCTGGTTCCGCGCCGACGGCAACCTGCCGGACGTGCCTGCCCTGCACAAGTACATGCTGGCCTACGCCTCGGACTTCGGCCTGCTGACCACGGCGTTGCTGCCCCATGGCAAATCGGTGTGGCAGCGCGACATGCAGATCGCCAGCCTCGACCATTCGCTGTGGTTTCACGGCAACCTGCGCGCCGACGAGTGGCTCCTGTACGCCACCGATAGCCCCTGGGCCGGTAACTCCCGTGGCTTCTGCCGCGGCAGCATTTTCAACCAGGCCGGGCAACTGGTGGCATCGTCGAGCCAGGAAGGCCTGATTCGCCATCGCAAGGACTGGGCATGAGCCTGGGCGAGGTGCGCAACTGGGTGTTCGACATGGACGGCACCCTGACCGTGGCCGTGCACGACTTCGCCGCCATTCGGGTGGCGCTGGACATCCCGGCCGAACACGACATCCTCACCCACCTGGCGGCCTTGCCGGCAGAGGAAGCGGCGGCCAAGCATGCCTGGTTGCTGGAGCACGAAAGGGACCTGGCAACGGCCTCCACGGCGGCCACCGGGGCGGTGGAGCTGGTGCGCGAGTTGGCCGGGCGCGGGTGCCGGCTGGGTATTCTGACCCGCAATGCGCGTGAGCTGGCGCATGTAACGCTGGAGGCCATCGGCCTGGCGGACTGCTTCCCGGTGGAACACATTCTCGGGCGTGACGAGGCTGCGCCGAAGCCGAGCCCGGATGGGCTGCTGAAGATTGCCAGCGCCTGGGGCGTGACGCCGAGCGAACTGGTGATGGTGGGGGATTACCGCTTTGACCTGGACTGTGGGCGGGCGGCGGGGGCGCGCACGGTGCTGGTGAACCTGCCGGACAATCCCTGGCCGGAACTGGTGGATTGGCATGCGGCGGATTGCCGAGCGTTGAAGGTGATGCTGGGCTGATGCGTGTGTTGGCCATGCGGGCCTCTTC
The DNA here is from genome assembly GCF_058782925.1 of Pseudomonas sp. FW305-E2. Classification (NCBI taxonomy): domain Bacteria; kingdom Pseudomonadati; phylum Pseudomonadota; class Gammaproteobacteria; order Pseudomonadales; family Pseudomonadaceae; genus Pseudomonas; species Pseudomonas sp. FW305-E2. The sequence continues at coordinate 3,151 of NZ_JBYSYE010000061.1, forward strand.
GCGGGCATGCCCGCTCCCACAGGTATTGCGCACGTCTCGGGGCCTGTGGTGCCTCTGTGGGGGTGGGCGTGCCCGCGAAAGGGCCGGATCTGTCTATGCTGAACCCCATTCTTTGCTCTGATACGGAGACCCACCCATGAGCAGCAAGGCCATCTACGTACAACCCGGCGGCGGCTACGACAAGGTCGAGGTCGGCACCTGCGAGGCCCAGGCCCCCCAGGCCGGCGAGATTACCGTGCGCCTGCACGCCAGTTCCCTCAACTACCACGATTTCGCCGTGGTCAGCGGCATGTGGGGCCCGAGCGAGCGGCGCATCCCCATGGCCGATGGCGCCGGCGAGGTGGTTGCGGTGGGGGCTGGCGTCACTGAGTTCCAGGTCGGCGACAATGTGGTCAGCACCTTCTTCCCCGACTGGCTCGATGGCCAGGCCAATGTCGAGGGCTTTGCCCGGGTGCCCGGCGACGGCATCGATGGCTACGCCCGTGAACAGGTGACTGCCCGCGCCACCGCCTTCACCCTGGCACCCCAGGGTTTCAGCCATGCCGAGGCTGCCACCCTGACCACCGCCGGCCTTACCGCCTGGCGGGCGCTGATGAGCGATGATCACCTCAAGCCCGGCGACACGGTGCTGGTGCAGGGTACCGGCGGTGTGTCGATTTTCGCCCTGCAGTTCGCCAAGCTGGCGGGCGCGACCGTGATCGCCACCTCCTCCAGCGATGCCAAGCTGGAGCGCCTGAAGGCCCTGGGTGCCGACCACCTGATCAACTACAAGAGCACCCCGGCCTGGGGTGAGAAGGTGCGCGAGCTGACTGGCAACCGTGGTGTCGATCATGTGATTGAAGTGGGCGGCCCGGCGACGCTGGAGCAGTCGATGATTGCTGCGCGCATTGGCGGGCATGTTTCGCTGATCGGCATCCTTACCGGGGTGGCCGGGCAGTTGCCGCTGGTGCAGGCGCTGGTGCGGCAGATTCGGCTGCAAGGGGTGCTGGTTGGCAGCCGAGCGCAGCAGCAGGCGATGGTGCGGGCGGTCGACGCCAACGGCCTGCGGCCGGTGGTGGACAAGCATTTCGAGCTGGAACAGATCGTCGAGGCGTTCCGTTACCAGGAGAGCAACCGGCATTTCGGCAAGATCTGCCTGACCTGGTGAAGTGAGGGCAGGGTAGCTGGCTGTAACGGCCACCCTGCACGCCACTCTGTTCGTAGCATCAAGCCCGAGGCCTTGCACTGCCTGACAGTCAGTCCGGCAGTAGCCGGTCTCGGCTGTTGGACAGGTGCAGGCACACTGCCGCCCGAGCGGCATCCGGGTCTTGTCGGCGGATGGCATTGAGGATCGCCTCATGCTCCAGGTTGGCCAGGTACGCTTGCCGCGCCAGCTTGGCCCCCGCGCGCTCGGCCAGGGCCATGCGGTTGCGCGGTATCAGGCCGTTACCCAGTTGCAGCAGCATCTCGGTGAAATACAGATTGCCGGTGGCCTCGGCAATCAGCAGGTGAAAGCGCCGGTCGGCTTCGATGCAGCTGTCGCCGGCAGCGGCCAGGTCCTGATAGTCATCCAGCGCCTGGCGCATGCGCGCCAGTTGCCCTTCGTCACGACGCAGTGCGGCCAGCGCGGCAGCCTGGCCCTCAAGGCCAATACGCAGCTCCAGCAGATCGCGCACATTCGCCGCGCTCTCCGCCGCAACGCGCAGGCCGGCCTGGGCCTGGCGCTCCATCACGAACGTACCGATCCCGTGGCGCGGCTCCACCAACCCCGAGGCCTGCAGCTTCGACAAGGCTTCGCGAACCACTGTGCGGCTGACCCCGTGCTCGCGCACCAAGGTGTTTTCCGAAGGCAGTTTGTCGCCTGGTTTGAAGGTGCCCAGCAAAATCTGCTGGGTCAGGCTGGAAACCAGGTCATGGGCACGGCTGTGGCCGCGTTTGCGCGCGTGTTCGGGTTCCATGTGTGATCCGCTTCTTGATTGGCTTGTACGACAAGTTAATCGATAGAAATATTTTTTGCCGATTTTTCGCGCATCCAATTCAGCATGTAGTTGATCTGTTTTTGCACGTTAGGATCAAATTGGCATTGTGACAGCTTGTATTTTGCTATTTTGCCGACGTTAATGATCTTGTCGTACAACCTCGCTGCGAATAAGCTCCTCCCCACTGCCATGTCAGACAACCCGACCCGCACAAAAACAATTAGTGGGAGATCCGCAAGTGAACGACACCCTCGCTCCGTCTGCCCGGCATGAAGGCGACGCGTTGGCCAGTGCCGTGGCCAAGGTCAAGCGCCACGTCCTGCCGCTGTTCGTCATCATGTTCATCGTCAACTACCTCGACCGCGTCAACATTGGCTTCGTCCGCCCGCACCTGGAAAGCGACCTGGGCATCAGCGCTGCGGCCTTTGGCTTTGGTGCCGGGCTGTTCTTCATCGGTTACGCGCTGTTCGAAGTCCCTTCGAACATGCTGCTGCAAAAGGTCGGTGCCCGGCTGTGGCTGACCCGTATCATGTTCACCTGGGGGCTGGTGGCCACGGCCATGGCCTTCGTGCAGAACGAAACCCAGTTCTACGTGTTGCGTTTTCTGCTCGGAGTGGCCGAAGCAGGCTTCTTTCCTGGCGTGATCTACTACTTCACCCGCTGGCTGCCGGCGGCAGAGCGCGGCAAGGCCATTGCCATCTTCCTCAGTGGCTCGGCGCTGGCTTCGTTGATTTCCGGGCCGCTGGCCGGGGCGTTGATGCAGATCCAGGGCCTGGGCCTGCATGGTTGGCAGTGGATGCTGTTCATTGAAGGCATGGCCTCGGTGGTGCTGTGCTTCTTTGTGTTCTTCTGGCTCGACTCCAAGCCGCAGGACGCCAAGTGGCTGAGCAAGGCCGAGCAGGACGCGCTGGTCGCCACCATCGACCGCGAGCAGCAAGCGCGTGAGGCCATCGGCGCGGTCAGGCCGTCGGCCTGGAGCCTGCTCAAGGACCGCCAGATCGTGCTGTTCTGCCTGATCTACTTCTGCATCCAGCTGACCATCTATGCCGCCACCTTCTGGCTGCCCAGCATCATCAAGCGCATGGGCGACCTCAGTGACATGCAGGTCGGTTTCTTCAACTCGATCCCTTGGCTGATCTCGATCCTGGCCATGTACGCCTTCGCCGCCGGTTCCGCGCGCTGGAAGTTCCAGCAGGCCTGGGTGGCCGGCGCCCTGCTGGTCGCTGCCACGGGCATGTTCATGTCCACCACGGGTGGGCCGGTGTTCGCCTTCGTCGCCGTGTGCTTCGCCGCGATCGGCTTCAAGTCAGCGTCGTCACTGTTCTGGCCAATCCCCCAAGGCTACCTGGACGCCCGCATCGCTGCGGCGGTGATTGCCCTGATCAACTCGGTCGGCAACCTCGGCGGTTTTGTTGCCCCCACCACCTTCGGCTTGCTGGAGCAGCAGACTGGCTCGATCCAGGGCGGGCTGTACGGCCTGGCGGTGACCTCGGTGCTGGCGGCGATTGCCATCTTCTTCGTACGCACTCGCCCCAAGGGCGCCCCTTCCGATGACCTCAAGGCCCCTTCGGCCCTGGGCCAGACCCACTGATGACTGCGAGACAACAACCATGAATATGCAGACCAATCCCCCCGTACATGCCAGCACCCCGGTGGTCACCGACCTGCGCGTGGTCCCCGTGGCCGGCCATGACAGCATGCTGCTCAACCTCAGTGGCGCCCATGGCCCGTACTTCACCCGCAACGTGGTGGTGCTGCGCGACAGCGCCGGCAACACCGGCCTGGGTGAAGTGCCCGGCGGCGAGAAGATTCGCCAGACCCTGGAGGACGCCCGCAGCCTGGTGGTCGGCCAGCCGATCGGCCATTACCAGCGTGTGCTCAATGCCATGCGCCAGACCTTCGCCAACCGCGACTCGGCGGGCCGCGGCCTGCAGACCTTCGACCTGCGCATCACCGTGCATGCGGTGACGGCCATCGAGTCGGCGTTGCTCGACCTGCTCGGCCAGCACCTGAATGTGCCGATGGCGGCGCTGCTGGGCGAGGGCCAGCAACGCGATGCGGTGAAGATGCTCGGTTATCTGTTCTACATCGGCGACCGCCAGCAGACCGACCTGGCTTACCGTCACGAAGCCGATAGCGATGACGATTGGTTTCGCGTGCGCCACGAAAAGGCCCTGACCCCTGAGGCGGTCGTGCGCCTGGCCGAAGCGGCGAAGCAGCGCTATGGCTTCAGCGATTTCAAGCTCAAGGGCGGCGTACTGCGGGGTGAGGAAGAAATGGAAGCGGTAACCGCCCTGGCCGAACGCTTCCCCGAAGCGCGCATCACGCTCGACCCCAATGGCGCGTGGTCACTCAAGGAAGCCATCGCCCTGTGCCGTGACAAGCACGATGTACTGGCCTACGCCGAAGACCCCTGCGGTGCCGAGAACGGTTACTCGGGCCGTGAGGTGATGGCCGAGTTTCGCCGGGCCACCGGGCTGCCCACCGCCACCAACATGATTGCCACCGACTGGCGGCAGATGGGGCATGCGATCCAGTTGCAATCGGTGGACATCCCGCTGGCCGACCCGCACTTCTGGACCTTGCAGGGCTCGGTGCGGGTGGCGCAGATGTGTAACGACTGGGGCCTGACGTGGGGGTCGCACTCGAACAACCACTTCGACATTTCGCTGGCGATGTTCACCCAGGTGGCGGCTGCTGCGCCGGGGGATATCACTGCGATCGATACGCACTGGATCTGGCAGGATGGCCAGCGGCTGACGCGTGATCCGCTGCGCATTGTCGATGGGCATGTGCGGGTACCGGCGCGGCCGGGCCTGGGCGTGGAACTGGACGAAGACCAGCTGGCCAAGGCCCATGAGTGCTACCGCAAGATGGGGCTGGGCGCGCGCGATGACAGCGTGGCGATGCAGTTCCTGATCTCGGGTTGGAGCTTCGATAACAAACGACCTTGCCTGGTACGGTAAGGCGGCTGGCCGCTCCCACCGGAATTGCGCAAGATTCTAGAAATTGAGCAAGCTAGTTGTTTCCACAGGCCCCACACCAGCCTGAAGCCAGGTGCAATCCCTGTGGGAGCGGGCTTGCCCGCGAAGCATCCAACACAGTGCATGGCACCGGCTCCGCCGGTGTTCGCGGCTAAAGTCACTCCCACAGGTATTGCACCTGGCTTCAGGCTGGTGTGGGGCCTGTGGGGGTGGCAGGCCCTCAAGCGGCTTCAAAAAAGGCCCGCGCCATTGCAACGAAAGACCCCAGCACCGGGTTGGGGTTGTCCCGGCAGAACGCCAGGAAGATTTCTGCCTGTTGCTCCATCCCCTCCAACGGCCGGAATACCACCTGCTCCAGGCGCAGTGCCTGGGCAGAGGCCGGCACCACGGCACAGCCCAGTCCCACATTGACCAGGCCCAGAATCGAATGAGTCTGACCCAACTGGTGCAGGTAGCGCGGCTGCACTTCGTGCCGCGCAAACAGGTTGGCAATACGGTCATGGAAATACCGCCCTTCGTTGGCGCTGTACATCACGAACGGCTGCTGGTCGAAGTCGCTGGGCGTCAGCCGTTCGTGGTTCGCCAGCGCGTGCCCGGCGGGCAGGGCGGCGACGAAGGGCTCGCGGTGGATTGGCAAGTACTCCACGCGCGCGCTGGGCAGTACCTGGCGCACCAGCCCGACATCGATCAGCCCTGCTTCCAGGTCATGCACCTGGGTGCTGGAGACGCGCTCGCTGAGCACCAGCTCGATGTCCGGCAGCGTCTGCCCGGCGTGCACCAGCAAACGGGGGACCATGCTGTACGCCCCAACGGCGGTGAAACCCAGGGTCAGGCGGCCTGCTTCGCCGTGGGCGATGCGCCGCGCGGAGTGGCTGGCTGATTCGGCAATCTGCAAAATGCGCCGGGCATCCTCGAGGAAGCTCGCGCCCGCCAGGGTGAGCCGCGCCTGACGGTTGTTGCGCTCGAGCAGCAGCACACCCAAGGCATGCTCCAGCAGCTGGATCTGGCGGCTAAGGGGTGGCTGGGTCATGTGCAGGCGGGTGGCAGCGCGACCGAAATGCAGCTCTTCGGCCACGGCCACGAAGCAACGCAGCTGGTGCAATTCCACGATTCAAATCCTGAATTATTCAATCCAGCATCTATATTAGACCTGTATCAAATGCAGGCCTAGCATCGACTCATGTCTTCTCAATGCCGGAAGCCCGCGATGACTCACACCCCGATTGAAGTGCTGCTGACCCAGCCCGTACCCGAGGCGATCGATGCCCAACTGGTCAGCGCCTACCACGTGCATCGGTTGTACCAGCAGCACAACCCGCAACAGCTGCTGGACGAAGCCGCACCGCGCATCCGCGGCGTGGTCACCGGCGGTGCCAAAGGCCTGTCTACCGCGCTGATGGACCAGTTGCCTGCCCTTGAGATCATCGCCATCAGTGGCATCGGTACCGATGCGGTGGATCTGCGCCATGCGGCCAGCCGCGGCATCCATGTCACCACCACCCCGGGGGTGTTGACGGCCGACGTTGCCGACCTGGCCATGGGGTTGATCATCAGCAGCCTGCGTCGCCTGGGCGAGGGGGAGCGGCTGGTGCGCGATGGCTTGTGGGGCAGGGTCGACCTGCCGCTGGCGCGCAGGGTCAGTGGCTGCGCGCTGGGCATCGTCGGCCTTGGCCAGGTGGGCAAGGCCATCGCTCGCCGTGCCGCCGCCTTCGACATGAGCATCGCCTACAACGGCCGGCGCGAGCAGCCAGAAACGGGCTATCGCTATGAGCCGGATCTGGTTGAGTTGGCGCGCTCGGTGGATGTCCTGGTCGTGGCCGCTTCTGCTGACGGCGGGCAAGTGCTGGTGACGGCCGAGGTGCTGGAGGCGCTGGGGCCTCAGGGTTACCTGGTCAATGTGGCACGTGGCAAGTTGGTCGATGAAGACGCGCTGGTGGAAGCGTTGCGCGAGCAGCGTATCGCCGGGGCAGGGCTGGATGTATTTGTCGATGAACCACAGGTGCCGCCGGCATTGCTGGACCTGAACCAGGTCAGCCTGCAACCGCACCGGGGCAGCGCGACGCTGCAGACCCGACTGGAGATGGGGCGCATGGTGCTGGACAACCTTCAGGCCTGTTTCCGAGGTGAAGTGCCACCGAATCGGGTGATCGACAGTTAGCCCCCTTTCGCGGGTACAGGTACTACAAGGCCCTTGCGGCCACCCCTTCTGCGTACAAGAACAATCGCTTCCATCGAGAAGCAAGAGGGTCCACATGAACAGCAAATCCGCCGTTGCCGCACCGCAGGCCGTGGCCGGGATCGGTCGCCATCGCTTCCTGGTGCTGGCGCTGATCTTCGTCATTACCGTCATCAACTACGCCGACCGCGCCACCTTGTCGATCACCGGCACCGAGGTGCTCAAGGACCTGGGGCTCGATCCGGTCATGCTGGGCATGATCTTTTCTGCCTTCGCCTGGGCCTACGCCCTCGGCCAAGTGCCGGGGGGCTGGCTGCTCGACCGCTTCGGTGCCCGCCGCGTGTACGGTATCAGCCTGATCCTCTGGTCGCTGTTTACCTTGCTGCAAGGCACTGTGGGCTGGATGGGGCTGGCCGGCGTCTCGGCGGCGGTGGCACTGTTTTCAATGCGCTTCATGCTTGGGCTGGTGGAGTCGCCGGCCTTCCCGGCCAACTCGCGCATCGTCAGCTGTTGGTTCCCGACCCAGGAGCGTGGCACTGCATCGGCACTGTTCAATTCGGCGCAGTACATGGCGGTGGTGGTGTTCGCCCCCTTGATGGCATGGATGACCCATGCAATGAGCTGGGAGCAGGTGTTCATCTGGATGGGGCTTCTGGGCTTGCTGCTGAGCCTGTTCTGGTTCCGCTTGTACCATGAGCCCCACAGCGCACCTGGGTTGAGCCGTGAAGAGCTGGAATACATGCGCGAAGGTGGCGCCCTGGTCGACCTGGAAAAGGAACGCAAGGCTGCCAAGAGCAAGCCGACCCGGGCAGAGCTTGCGCAACTGTTCACCAGCCGCAACCTGTGGGCGGTGTACCTTGGCCAGTACTGCATCACTGCGCTGACTTACTTCTTCATCACCTGGTTCCCGATCTACCTGATCAAGGGCCGTGGCATGACCATCATGGAGGCCGGCTGGGTGGCCGCACTGCCGGCAATCTGTGGTTTCACTGGCGGTATTCTGGGTGGCTTCGTATCCGACTGGCTGATCCGCCGTGGCGTGCACCCGTCCAGGGCGCGCAAGACCCCGTTCATCATCGGCATGGGGCTGTCCACCAGCCTGGTGCTGGCCAACTATGTGGATGGCAACGCGGCGGTCATAGCCCTGATGACCCTGGCGTTCTTCGGCAAGGGCCTGGCTGCGGTGGGCTGGGCGGTGCTGTCGGACGTGGCGCCGAAGAAGATGGTCGGCCTGTGCGGTGGCGTGTTCAATGGCATCGGCAACATTGCCGGCATCGTCACCCCGCTGGTGATTGGTTACGTGGTTGCCAGCACCGGCTCGTTTCACAACGCACTCTGGTTCGTGGCCGCCCATGGCGTGCTGGGGATCCTCGCTTACCTGTTGCTGGCCAGGCGCTTCGAGCGTACCGGGCAGGCGTAGGCAGACGCCTTGGCAACAGAGGCCCCGGGAAACCGGGGCTTTTTTGTTGGCGGCTTGCAGAAGCGGGTTCATCGAGCGTCGGCGTGCGGCGAAGATATCGGCACCGGCAACACATCCAAATGAAAAACAAAAGCACCAAATGGCCCGGTGGCGCGATCGGGCATGCCATTCGCGACATCTGGCGCTATTGGAAATGCCCTGTCGTGATCGAACAGTTCCGGGGCGTTCTCGTGTAATTAGCCACAGCCCTGCGGGGCTTAAATGAACCCCGAACCGCACTGACACCTTGCTCTGTGACGCGTGCCAAATATCAACAACAGCGCGCGAACAACGTGTCGACTTATTGATTTCAAAGGAGATATTTTCGCCTACGCCTGCCCGTCCTTCCTTGTGTCAGCAAAAAGAGAACAACATCAATGAACACCGTGGGATCTGATGGCAACCTTGCACAAGGTTTCAAGCCACGTCATGTAACGATGCTGTCCATCGCCGGCATCATCGGCGCCGGACTTTTCGTCGGCTCTGGCCACGCCATCGCGGCAGCCGGGCCAGCAACCATAATTTCCTATTTCGTGGCCGGGACCTTGGTGGTACTGGTCATGCGCATGCTCGGCGAAATGGCCGTGGCGCACCCCGACACCGGATCGTTTTCCACCTATGCCGACCAGGCCATTGGCCGCTGGGCCGGCTATACCATCGGCTGGTTGTACTGGTGGTTCTGGGTGCTGGTGATTCCTATCGAAGCATTGGCCGCTGGGCATGTGCTGAACGCCTGGTTCCCGCAGGTGGACAGCTGGATCTTCGCCCTGGCTTCGGTGTTGCTGCTGGCCGGTACCAACCTGTTCAGCGTGGCCAAGTACGGCGAGTTCGAGTTCTGGTTTGCCATCCTCAAGGTCACCGCCATCCTGGGCTTCATCGGCCTGGGCTTTGCCGCGCTGATGGGCTGGCTGCCCAACCGCGAGGTCAGTGGGCTGAGCGGGCTGATGGCCGAATACGGCGGTTTTGCACCGAAGGGCTGGTCGGCGGTGGTCGGCGCGTTCATCACTGTGATGTTCAGCTTCATCGGCACCGAGGCAGTGACCATTGCCGCGTCCGAGTCCAGCGACCCGTCGCGCAACATCGCCAAGGCCACCCGCTCGGTGATCTGGCGTATCAGCACCTTCTACATCCTGTCGATCTTCGTGATCATTTCGGTGGTGCCGTGGAACGACCCGCAGCTGGCGGTGGTGGGTTCGTACCAGCGTGCGCTGGAAATCATGAACATCCCCAACGCCGCGTTCATGGTCGACCTGGTGGTGCTGGTAGCCGTTACCAGCTGCATGAACTCGTCCATCTACATCGCTTCGCGGATGATGTTTTCGCTGGCCAAGCGCGGTGACGCCCCGGCCTTCCTCAACAAGACCTCCAAGGTCGGTGTACCGCGTGCTGCAGTGTTCGGCAGCACCCTGATCGGTGCGGCCATCGCGGTCCTCAACTACTTCGCGCCGAAGGGCGTGTTCGAGTTCCTGCTGGCCAGCTCCGGCGCCATCGCCCTGTTGGTGTACATGGTTATCGCCATCTCGCAGCTGCGCATGCGCCGCCGTCTGGAGCGCGAGAACACCGAACTGAAGTTCCGCATGTGGCTGTTCCCATACCTGACCTGGGCGGTGATCATTTTCATTGCCGGGGCGCTGGCGGTGATGATGTACACGCCTGAGCATCGGGCGGAAGTGAGCTCGACATTGGGCCTGGCGATCGTGATTTCCTTCCTGGGGATCGTGACGTCGAGGGGCCATGCGCAACCGGTGGCAGCGCGATCGATGGGGTGATTCAGTTCACCTGGCTGTAAGGCAAAGGGCACCCGAGGATGGGTGCCCTTTGTTTTTCTGGGCCAGACGAAGGTTCAGCAGCAAGACATGGGGCGGTTCTTCTGGTGTGCTCCAGCAGACTTTTCAAGTAAGGAAACTGGCATGACCACGTGTAAACTCATCCTGCCCGTGCTGGCCGCCGTGGAGAGTTGTGATGCCGTACTTACCCACCGTTCGGCTGTCGACAGAGGCGCGCGCCCGACCAATATTGCGCCTGGTGACTTTATGCAGTATGTGGTGCGCTTCACCGTTTCGTCACTCTCGTGCAGGGATGCTTTGCACGGATACAAGAGCGCTTTGCGCTAAGAGAAAGGAGCTTTTTATGCACGACGAAGGCAGTTCAACTATAGCGAATGGCGCAGCCGTCGAGTTGCCGCCTGGTGTGTTTCCACCGATGGCGGGCTACACCATCGGAGATCTTCTGGCGGTAGCCAATGCCCCTTTCGAGGCATTGCTGAATAATCACGATACCGACCCTGGGCTGATTCGTGAAACGGTTACTGCGCTGGCCCAGCACTTGTACGCGGCATTCGAAAGAGAGGACGCCCAGTACCAGATTGCCACGTGGTATCAAAAGCCGTACGACCAGCCTGGGAAGCGCCAGCGCAGTATTGAGACCATCGCAGAGCAGTTCGGCGTCATCACGCTGAAGGCAACGGCTGAATCATTGAAGGGGTCACCGTTGCTCGGCCTGGGCAAGGCGTTCTATATGAGCCTTGTCGATGCCGCCGGGCAGGCCATAAAGACGCATATTCTGAAGTTGAATCAGGGCTGATGATCTGCCGATGTTCACCCTCGTAGTGGCCGTCACTACCACGCCCGCCCCTGACCTCACCGTTGCGCTCGCTGCCCTGGTCGAAACCGATACGCTGCGACCACACCTGCCAGCGCACCATGCGTGATGAGGCGATGACGAGCGGTGTTATGCACCTGCATGCGTAGCTTGGGGGCGGCGGCGATGACCTGGCGTAAACGGGCAGGGATACCCAGGGCGTCCTTGACCGTTTTCAGAAACTTGCAGCCAGTGTCCTGAAGCTCATGGCGTGACGCCCTTCAGCGCATACAGGTTTGCGTGGCGTTACTGCGTGGCACTCGGCTGGGCAACTTTGCCTTGCCTCAGGCCGAGGCCCAGCAAGCAGCTGGGAGCGAGGTAAAGATCATGCGTTGAACCCCGTCGACAGTATCGGGTTTGGCATTGACCAGAATCTAGCGGCGCATGTTTTAGGGACGCGTCGAACCAGGGAGATGGCGAAATGGACAATAACTGGGGTACGGGTAGAGCGGGCGGCGGCCTGGATGGTGGATATACCGGGTCGCTCGATCATGCAATCTCCAACCTGCATGTCGGGCGCAGTCAGGGGCGCCAGCAAGGTCGTAAAGAGGGCTTCGACGAGGGGCGCTCTCAAGGCTATGCGCAAGGCTGGGACGCAGGGGTGGTATGTGCCAACCAGAAACTGGAGCCGCTCAGGGGGTACGTGAGGCAGTACTTCGAGGAGGCGGTGCAGCTTCGGGCTGTTGTGCAGCGCCAGAAAACCATCATCGACCTGATGTACCAGCAATTGTCCCAGGTCGCCGGCGCGGCCAAGCGCGCTGAGGCTAAACCGACGGCTAGCGAGTCCGAAGCATTTGCAGCCTTGCAGAGCAGTAATGAGTTGCTCAAGGCAAGGCTCGAGGTGATGGACATGCATTATGCAGCTGCGCTCGAGCAGTCCAGGCTGAGGCAGCTGCAATACAAGCGCAGCCTGGTGTTCATGCGGGCGGTGCAAGGGCTACTGGAAGAACTGGTTCACGGCGATAACCCCGAAGCGCGGGACATCCGGCAACGCTTTGTGAAGCGTTACCAGGACCAGGTTGCAAGGGATTTGCGTGCAGGCGAAATCCAGGTCGCCCCTGAACTGGATGAGGTGTTCGGCAAGCAGCTGCCGGAAACGCAGCGGTTCATCATGGACATGCTGCAGTCGGTTGCTCCCGAACAGGATGGTGACGAATCTGCCCCGGCGCCATGAATGACATGCGCGACACAAGGCCGCTACAGGGATTGCGCCAGATGTAATTGATCAGCCTCAGGGGCCAGGGTGCTGGCTGTTTCGCTGGCGGGGCTGTCGGAGGCGGTTGGGGGGCTCGTGGCGCCAGCAGCCAAGGCCTCGACAGGCATACAGACCCCGGCCGCGCACACCTGGGCGGGGTATTGCTGCCTCTCGTAGCGCTGGGCGTTGCGGGACGACTTGGCGAAATGGCCAACAACGCCATGCGCCCTGAGGTCAAGCAGGTCGATCAGGGTACGCTCGCTTCGCAGCCCGTGTGCCGTCCATTCCCTGCAACGATTGGGTCAACGCAAGGCCATCCACCACGCGGTTTCGTATCGGGGTAGGCGGGTGGTTCGCGCAAGATGCCTAGTGTAAAAATAAATGAGGTGTTTTCTCATTCTCGTTCGGCATATAGAGAAGGCCGGATTACAGGCCAGCCCGCCGACCCCCGACACGGAGCGAGAGAATGAGTTTTACCCCGGTTCCACAGCGCCACCCCTTGAGTCGTGCCCTGCATGCTGCACTGTTGGGCCTGGCAGTCAGCACCTACGCACTGCCGTCGCTTGCACAGCCTTTGAGCGCTGATCACAACAGCCCGCTCAAGCAATGGAGCATTCCCGCGGGCCCGCTGGCGCCGGCACTGGACCGCTTTGCGCGCGAGGCGGGTATCAGCCTTTCGTTCGATGCGCAGAACGTGGCCAACCGCAATACCAACGGGGTGCAGGGCGCGCTGGATACACAGTCGGCGCTGTCGTCGCTGCTGCGCGGAACCGAGTTGCAGTTTGAGCCGCAGGGCCCCAATGCGTACCTGGTAATACCGCAGCCTAAGCCTACCGGCCCGCTGGAACTGGGCGCGACCGAGGACTACCGCCTGGCGCCAGTCATCATCAATGCCAAGGTCAAGGCCAGTGCCGACGATGACGCCAACTCGGTGGTTGCCAAGGAGCTGTGGGTTGGCGGCAAGGTAGCGACCAGCATCCTCAACACGCCCGCGTCCGTGTCTGTGGTGACCAACAAGGAAATGCAGCAGCGCAGCGTCAGCACCACCGAAGAGGCGCTGCAGTACACCCCTGGCGTGGTCAGCGACTACTACGGTTCGGACGATCGCAACGACTACTTCCTGATCCGCGGCTTCCAGGCCACCACCTACCGAGACGGCCTGACCCTCAGCTCGATGCGCGGTGTGCGCGAAGACCCTTACGCCTACGAGCGTATCGAAATTCTGCGGGGTGCCAACTCCACCCTGTTCGGCCCGGCAGACCCGGGTGGCTCGGTCAACTTCGTGACCAAGCAACCGCGCTTCGAGAAGTTTGGCCAAGGCTACGTGACCTACGGCTCCTATGACCATGCCGAAACCGGGATCGATGTAGGCGATGCACTGAACGACGAACAAACCCTGGCCGGCCGCTTCACGGCCAAGATGCAGAACAGCGACCGCGAGTACGACCATTCGCAGGACGATAACCGCTTCGTGATGGGCGGCCTGACCTGGGCGCCGACCGACTTCACCTCGGCCACGGTGGTGCTGGATTACCTGAAGACCAACAGCTCGCCGAACAGCGGTGGCTACCCGCTGGACAAGGAATACGACCGCAGCGACTTCTACGGCGAGCCCGGCTACAACTTCCACGATGTCGAGCGCACCAGCCTGAGCGGCAACATTACCCACGACTTCGACAACGGCTTCACCCTGCGCAGCAACCTGCGCTACAGCGAGCTGAGCGATGACTTCGGCTATGTCTACCTGAGCGACAACGCCTCGCGTGTTGGCACCACCATTCCACGCTACGTCTTCGGCACCGACAGCGATGCCGACCAGCTCAATGGCAACTTGATGCTGCAGTACGATGCGCAGTTCGAGCACATCGACAGCAGCACGCTGGTGGGCGTCGAGTACCTCGACTCGACGACCAAACAGAGCTCGGTCTACGGCCTGGCGCCCTCCATCGACATCGCCAACCCGGTATTCACCGGCGTGCCTGGCGGCATCACGCCCTATACCCGCAAAAAGAATGACGCCACCACCAAGGCGGTTTTCCTGCAGCAGAACCTGTCGTTCTTTGACCGCGTCATCGCGACCGCAGGTGTGCGTAACGACTCGATGGACCTGTCGAGCAAGGAATACATCGGTCGCGAGCAGACGGAAAAGGACAACTTCTCCGAAACCTCCTACCGCGCGGCACTGACCTATATCGTCAACGATGAAGTGTCGACCTACGTGAGCATGGTGGAGTCCGTCTCGCCCCCGCAAGTAGGCGTTACCCCGCAGACCGGCAAGCAATACGAAGTGGGCATCAAGTATTCGCCCATGGGCATGGACGCACTCTTTTCTGCCGCTGTTTACGACCTGACCCAAGAGAACGTCACCATTGCCGTGGTGTTGCCAAGCGGCATCATCGAGCAGCAGACGGTGGGCGAGTCACGCGTGCGTGGCCTTGACCTGGAAGCCAAGGCACAAGTCACGCAAGACATCAGCGTGATTGGTGCTTACTCCTACATGGAGTCCGAGGTGCTGCGCGGGTCGCTGTATGACGGCTCTTCCTTGAAGGGCAACGAGTTCACCACGGCGCCCAAACACACCGCATCGCTGTGGAGCTACTACGACATACCTGGCACTGACGTGAGCGTCGGCCTGGGCGCGCGGTATGTGGGGGCGTACTACATGGATGCTGCCAATACCAAGAAGAGCGATGGGACCACGTTGTTTGATGCGGCGCTGAACTACAAGATCGCCAAAGGGACCGACCTGGCGCTGAATGTGAGCAACCTGTTCGATGAGCAGCATGTGGTGGGGTCGGGGACGGCGAATTACTACAACCCGGGGCGTGAGGTGACGGCGAAGGTGAGTTATAGCTGGTAAGGCGGGTAGGGGGCACAGGTTTCGGCGGTGTTCGCGAGTAAGTTTGCCCCCACAGGTGTGCCAAATCTGAGGGGGCAATTGCCTTGCTCAAAGTCTGAAAGTTTGCGCGATCACTGTGGGAGCGGGCGTGCCCGCGAACACCGGCATAGCCGGTGGCAACCAACGCGTCGCGTTCTTTGCGGGAAGGCCAGCTCCCAAGGTTCGTCCCGGGCAAGGCTTTCAGGGGCTAGCGTGTAATGCCTGGTTCCGGATCATCCAGCATCAGCAGAATAATGATCGGAGCCAGCTTGCCGAGCAGGTTGGCGCAGCCCCGCTGCTTATCTCGGTTGACACTGCGAAGAGCTAAGTGTCAGTACTTCATCAACCACGGCTGCAGTTCCTGGAGGTTGCTCACCACCAGTTGCTGGGCCTCGGGCAGTATCGCCATGTTGCGGTGGTCGATCTGATACCGCTGCAACACATACTTCACCAACGCCCTGCGGCTGGGTACCACCAATTGCCCATCCGTCATGCCGAAGTCGGTTTCGATGATTGCCTTCTGCGCCGCGTTCAACCGCCCATCAGGTTCGAAGATGACGGGCACTTCCACATTCCAGTCTTCATCCTGCTCACGCGTGTTCGGCGATGCGTCGAGCAAGTCCGGCTGCCCGCGCAAGCGGCTCAGCACGAAGTCGCGGTACTGGCTGTTCTTTTCGCAATAAGCCCGCACGTGCCAGCGCATGCCGGTGTACACCAGCGTGTGCGGGGCGATCAGGCGTACCTCGACGTTGGGGGTGTTGAAGGACACGTATTCGGTTTCCAGGCGCAGGCCTTCACGGCAGGCTTTGAGCAAGGGGCGCAGCACCTCTGGCCGGATTGGGCGATCGGGTACTTCCAGCACCCGGGTGTGTGCATAGGCCAGTGCCAGCCCGTCGATGTGCGGGGCGCGCTCATTGTTCTGGTACAGCAGGTGCAGATAGGCGCTTGCGCTGTTGTCGATGAACCGTGGCTCGAACTGCTCGCTCGGTACATAGCCCTTGATCTGCTTGTCATACGTCAAGTTTTCGGGCGCATGTTCGGTGATGTAGGTGTTGATGTCCTTCGACGCCTGCTGACGGCTGATGCCAAAGCTCTGCATCAGGTGCCCCGTGGTCAGCCGGCCTTCCCACCAGGCAACGGTCTCGATCAAGCGATAGCGAAGTGCCAGGTCCCAGCGTACCTGCTCGATGGATTGCTTGCGTTTCATACCCTCTCCATGTGCGCGATTACTTTACCTGTATAAGTCTACATTCTAGACGTGTAGTTTTTCATTACATACCTTTGGCTCGCCTTCGGAATGCATCGGAGGCATCAAAGGACATGAACATGACGATGCCGGAAGTGGTTGCGACGGGGGCCTTGGTGGCAATGGGGATCATCCTGCTGGTGCTGATCCAGCAAGGGTTGAAGCTGGGGGAGCTTGGCAAGAAGGTGGAGCACTGCCAGCGGGATTTGCGTTGGTTGCAAATTTGGGAGATGGAGAACCGCGAGCTACGGTCAGCGTTGCGGGCGGAGCGAGAGCATGTTGCGCAGTTGCAGCGCAAGGTGGTCATTTTGCAGGACATGGCTGTGACACAAGGCCGTTAAGTGAGGCTTTTGAATAAGCCGCGGCTTGGGCAGGTGCAGTGCTGAATGCCTACGGAACGGTTCAAAGCCGATTTCACCTGGCCCGGTGGAGACTTACAATCAAATGATGGCATTATGCCTCGTCAGCCTGCGGCTTCTTGAGCTCTAAGGGCTACTGCAGCCCTGCGCGGGGCACGGACCTTTAGAGGCGAAGCCAGTATCGGATCGTGTGAGACCCTGCGCCAGGCGCCATGTTGACCGCCTTGATACCCATGCTTCGCTTTTGCGGGCAGTTGGCAAACCATTTTATGAACGGAATCCGGCATGACCACTGAAGTAGTAGAAAGCAGCTCGTCGTTGATGAAGATGGTGGAAGCCATCGCCATTAGTCCCCAAGATGCGCGGGAGCTGGTCGCCCAGTACCAGGCGCAGGCGCGCAAGGCCTCGCCGTCTGCCTCGGAGCAGAAAATCGAGGACGCGGTGGTCGACAAGATTATCAGCCGCTACTCAAAATTGGCCGCCACCTCTGGTGCTGCCACTGCACTGCCGGGTGTTATCCCGGGTATCGGAACCGCGGTGAGTGCTGTGGGCGGCGGGCTGGCGGACATTTCGGTGTGCATGAAGCTTCAGATTGATATGACGATGTGCCTGGCGGTGGCGATCAACGGGAAGATGTCCAATGAGGACGCCAAGCACATGTCGTACATCATCGCCCTCTACGGTTCGCTGGAGCAGATGGGGACTACGGGAACGACCCGAATCGCCAGCAAAGCCGGGGTGCGGATGGTCAAGAAGTACCTCACGGGTCCGGTTTTGCAAGTGATCAAGGATTTGTTCAAGAAGATCGGGATTACGTTCACCCAGAAGGCTGCCGCTAAAGTGATTCCATTTGGGATTGGGGTTGTAGTGGGGGGCACGGCGAATTATGCGTTGACGAAGTATGTGGGGAAGACTGCTCGGGATACGTTTCGGCTGAGCCTTAAAGAAGAGGGTGTTGCGGACTGAGGGGTGGGGTTTGGGCAAATGGTTAAAAG
>NZ_JBYSYE010000062.1:0-20986 GCF_058782925.1 Pseudomonas sp. FW305-E2
CCCCCGCCCCACGCACATCGTCCGCCGCGCTGACCAAGGCAAAGTTATAAGCCCCATGCGACCAGTACCGCGCCTCCAGCTGTCCATCGACCCGCTGCCCGTCCGGCATGCGCCGATAAAGGTCGCCCGGCGAGCGCAGGAACAGGCTGATGCGCTGGCCCTTGCCATCTTCGAATACCAGTAATGCAGCCGGCCCCTGCTCGTTGCTGAGCAGGCGGGCGCCCACCGGTTTGAAGCCATACCCCGCCAGGTCCGGTAACTGGCCCACCCGGCTGAAATGGCGGCCCAGCCAGTCACGTAACTGCCCAGGATCACTGGCCTGGATATCCAGTGCTTCACTGCTGGCGAACAAACGGTGCGCCTGAACAGCATCAGCCATGGGCAGGTCGACCCGCGCCAAGGTTGCATCGCGCACTTGCCAGCCGCCCAAGCCCCCCACACCCAACGCCAGCATCACCACCGCCGCCGCCGCCCAACGCCGCTGCCGACGCTGGCGCAATTGCCGACGCAACTGGCCAAGGTCCAGCTGCGCCGCACCGGGCAGCTCGCCCAATCCGGCCAGCGCTGTGCGCAGCCGCCGGGCATCGGCGCGCCAGCCTTCCACCCGTGCCGCAGCTTGCGGGTTGGCCGCCAGCCAGGCCTGCACTTCGGCCCGGCGCACAGGTTCCAGGCGCTCATCGACGTAAGCGTGCAATTCGTCATCGCTGGGGATCAGGCGCTTCATTTCAGTCTCCGCAAGGCCGGGGGCTGGGGGTTGCCCTCGGTCAGTTCGCGCAAGGCATTGCGCGCGCGCGACAGGCGCGACATCACAGTGCCGATGGGGATGCCCAAGGCCTGGGCGGCCTCCTTGTAACTCAAGCCTTCGATGCTGACCAGCAACAACAAGGCACGCTGCTCCGCCGTCAGCCGGGCAAACGCCTGCAGGTCGGCCTGTGCCAGAACGATGGTTTCGAGGTTGTCTCCGACCGGCTCATCGTCGTGCTCGTTACGGCCGAACCAGGACAACCAGCGCGCATGCAATCGCTCGCGGCGCTTACTGTCGAGGAACTGTCGATAAAGGATGGTGAACAGCCAGGCACGCAGGGCATCAGTGTCCCGTTGCTGGTCGCGACGGCTCAGGGCCCGCTCGACCGTGGCCTGCACCAGGTCGTCGGCGCTGCCCGGCTCACGGGTCAGCCACACGGCAAAGCGGCGCAGGCGGGCCAGCAGCTCGCGCCACTGGTGGTCGTCCAAATCATGCATGGCTAGGTCCCGGCCTCTGGGGTTGTCAGTGTAAAGGGCAGACGCCTGTGAACACATTCTATTCCCGATGAGGGAATAACTTTTTCTCTGACACGTCGTACTGGCACCTTCACTGAACCGGACGATGACCATGAACACACCCTTGCACGGCTCGGCCAAAGCCTTGCGCCTGGCCGCCATTGGCGGCGTGCTGCTGGCCGCAGGTGCCGGCTTTGCCTATGCCGCTGGCTGGCTCGGCGCCCCCCGACTGACGCCACAGCGCATCATCGACACCTTCGAAGCCCAGGCCGGGCATTACCCCGGCTACCGCAAGAACCACGCCAAGGGCTTGTGCGTGAGCGGCTACTTCCAGGCCAGCGGGCAGGCCGCCAACCTGTCCACGGCGCGCGCCTTCAGCCAGCAACGGGTGCCGGTGGTGGGCCGTTTTGCCATCGGCGGCGCCAACCCGTTCGCCCCGGATACGGGTATACCCGTACGCAGCCTGGCGATTGAGCTGAGCACCGACGATGGCCAGGTCTGGCGGACCGGCATGAACAACCCTCCGGTGCTGGCAGTCAGCACGCCGCAAGGGTTCTACCAGCAAGTACTGGCGAGCGCACCAGACCCGGCAACCGGCAAACCGGACCCTGGCAAGCTGCAGGCGTTCTTCGCCGCTCACCCGGAAAGCGCGGCGTTTCGCCAATGGGTGGCGGGCTACAAACCCAGCGACAGCTTCGCCAACACGCAGTACCACAGTATCAATGCCTTCCACCTGATCGACGCAGCGGGTGCGGCCCACCCGGTGCGTTGGCAGCTCGAGCCACAAACTGCATTTGCGGCATTACCCGCGCAGGTTGATGACAAGCAATTCCTGCAACACGACTTGCAGCAGCGCCTTGCCCAAGGCCCGTTGCGCTGGACGCTGCGCCTGGTACTGGCCGAACCTGGCGATGCCGTGGACGACCCTGCCCAGCCGTGGCCCGCCGAGCGGCGCAGCGTGGACGCTGGCACTCTGGTACTGGAACAGGTAGACGCCCCCGAGCAAGGGGCCTGCCGCGATCTCAACTTCGACCCGCTGATCCTGCCCCGCGGCATAGAGGCGTCAGCCGACCCAATCCTCGCCGCCCGCTCGGCCGCCTATTCCGAATCGTTCAACCGCCGTAGCCGCGAATCGCTCAGCACCGGAGCCAAGCCATGAAACCTCAAGCCTTCCACCCTTTCGCCCGCGTGTTGCACTGGCTGATGGCCGTGCTGATTCTGGCCATGCTGTTCATCGGCGTGAGCATGGTCGCCGACCTGTCGCTACGCCACCCGGTGCTGATCAGCCTGCACAAGGCCACTGGGCTGGCCCTGCTGGTGCTGGTGGTACTGCGCATTGCTGTGCGCCTGACCCTACCTCACCCGCCCCTGCCGAACGATCTGCCAAAACTGCAGCGCTGGGCCGCCGGAGCCTCGCATCTGCTGCTTTATGGCCTGATGCTGGCCATGCCGCTGCTGGGCTGGGCCATGCTGTCGGCAGGCGATTACCCGCGCCCGCTCGGCTTGCCCGCCATCGCCCCCCACAACCTGCAGCTATATGCTGTGTTGCGCCAGGCCCATGGCTGGGCCGGCTACCTGCTGTTTGCCACGGTGCTGGTGCATGTGGGGGCCGCTTTGATGCATGCGTGGGTGCGCCGTGACGGTGTGTTGCGTAGCATGTGGCCTGGCCCCTTGCACCGCAGCGAGTGAACGGTAGCAGCACGGGGTTCGACAATCGATAATGATTCCTAATAATATCGGTTTTGTTTGCCACTCTGCCCTGGACTGCCCATGAACGTCGCAAAGGATCCTGCAACCCTTCTGCCTGCCAGCACCCTGAACCTGCGCCCGCTGTTGCTGGCCAACATGGCCTGCACCATGTCGATGATGGCCTTCGTCGCCCTGATCGGCCCGATAGCCCGCCAGCTTGGCATGGCCACCTGGCAAGCCGGCGCCGCCGTGACCGTGGCCGGCGTGGTCTGGGTGCTGCTGGCCCGGCCCTGGGGCCGCGCGGCAGACCGCCTGGGCCGCCGGCGCATCCTGCTGCTGGGCAGCGCCGGCTTCACCCTGGCCTACTGGCTGCTGTGCCTGTTCGTCGAAGGCGCACTGCGCTGGATGCCGGGGGCGACCTTGGCGTTCATCGGCCTGATGATCGCGCGTGGTTGCATCGGCGCCTTTTATGCCGCCATCCCGGTAGGCTGCAATGCGCTGATCGCTGACCATGTCGAGCCGCAACGCCGGGCGCGGGCCATGGCCTCACTGGGGGCGGCCAACGCCGTCGGTCTGGTGGTCGGGCCGGCGCTGGCCGCACTGCTGGCGCGGCACAGCCTGAGCCTGCCGTTCCATATCATGTCGCTGCTGCCGGCCACTGCCTTCCTGGTGCTGTTTTTTACCCTCAAACCACAGGCGCTGCCGCACAGCCACGCCCCCAGCCCGGTGCGGCTGAACGACCCGCGCCTGCGCCGGCCGCTGCTGGTGGCATTCAGCGCCATGCTCAGCGTGACCGTGTCGCAGATCATCGTCGGTTTCTTTGCCCTTGACCGCTTGCATCTGGGCCCTGCCGAAGCGGCCCAGGCGGCTGGCATTGCCCTGACCACCGTGGGTGTGGCACTGATGCTGGCCCAGGTGATACTGCGCCAACTGGAGTGGCCACCGCTGAAGATGATCCGGGTGGGTGCCACGGTATCGGCACTGGGCTTTGCCTGTGGCTCGCTGGCCACCACGGCCCCCTGGCTGTGGGCTTGCTATTTTGTTGCGGCGGCCGGCATGGGCTTCGTCTTCCCGGCGTTTTCGGCACTGGCGGCCAATGCCATGCAGGCCTCCGAACAAGGCGCCACGGCCGGCTCCATTGGCGCCGCCCAAGGCATGGGCGCGGTGATCGGGCCGCTCGCCGGTACCTTGGTGTATGCCCTTGATCCGCGCTTGCCATTCCTGGCCGTGGCCGTGCTGTTGCTGCTGGTCGGGCTGTGGCCAATGCCGCGTGAGCAGCGGGTTTGAGAAGCACAGCGCGCAAGGGCGCAGAGTGTGTTTTAATGCGCATCGCTCATTATTATTGACACCTCTGATTACAAGGCGGCTATGGACACGGGGACGCGACTCAAACTGGTGCGTGAACGCAACAACCTCTCCCAACGGGAACTGGCCCGTCGCAGCGGGCTGACCAATTCGACGATCTCGCAGATCGAGCAGAATCGCGTCAGCCCTTCGGTCAGCTCCCTGAAAAAACTGCTCGAGGGCATCCCCATGAGCCTGGCGGAGTTTTTCAGCTTCGACGAGCCGGTGCGTGAGGAACGCTACGTATTCCGTGGTGGCGAACAACCCGACCTGGGCCGCAATGGCCTGCGCATGCTGCTGGTCGGCGCCAGCGTCGAAGGCCGCCAAATGCGCATGCTGCGTGAGCTGTACGCACCCGGCGCCGACTCTGGCGAGCCGATCGTGCACGCTGAAGGCGAAGAATGCGGGTTGGTCACCCGTGGCACCGTCGAGCTGTGGGTCGACGGCCAGGTCAGCGTCCTCAATTCGGGCGACGGCTACTACATCCCCACGACCCTGCCGCACAGTTTCAAGAACATCGGCCCGGATGAGGCCGAGATCATCAGCGCCAACACGCCGGCGAATTTCTGATCTTGACGCACAGACCTTCACTGAGCGCCCGGGATGTCTATCAGTGCCTGCGTAATGTGGCCCTTGGCGTGCACCACCTTGAGGTGGCTGCACGCCGCGAGGGTGGCTTGGTCGATGTCGGTATCCAGGGCTGGCAACTGACGTTGGCCTTGGATACTGAAGGCTTGGCGCATTGCGTTCATTGCCAAGCCCCCGGCGGCGAACAGGCCGGGCTCGAGCACTGGCAGCGCTATGGCACCAACCCCACCGACCTGCTCAGCCTGTGGGAGCGCACTCAGCTGGAGAGGCTGCTGGCTCCCTGACGCAGCGCCTCTTCGACAAAGTCCAGGCGGTCCTGGCCGAAGAACATGCCATCACCGACAAAACAGGTGGGCGCGCCAAACACCCCGCGCGCCACAGCGGCCTCGGTGGCCTGCTTTAGCGCTGCTTTTACTTCGCTGTCAGCGGCCAGGTCATGAAAACCCTGCGGGTCGAAACCTGCCTGCACGAGTGTTTCATTCAGCACAGCGCTGTCGCTCAGGTTGCGGCGCTGTACCCACAGCCCAGTGAAGAGCACCGATAGCAATGCCTCGAACCGATCCGGTGAATGCAACTGGGTACCTGTCACGCCGCGCATCAAAGTCAGGGTATTGACCGGAAAGCCCGGCGGCATCCCGAACGGCACACCGTAGCGTTGGGCAAAGCGTGCCAGGTCGGTGAACATGTAGCGCCCTTTGGCCGGGATCATGGCCGGCGAAGCATTGCCGGTAGCCTGGAAAACCCCGCCAAGCAGCATTGGCCGGTAGCGCAGCGTAGCGCCATGGCGGGCACACAGGTTCGGCAGTTGGGTCCAGGCCAGGTAACTGGCCGGGCTGCCCAGGTCAAAAAAGAAATCGACAGACGTGTGCATGGTGACGGTCCTTGCGTGTTAACGGGGGTTTACCAGCGTTCCATCCAGGGGCGCAGGTCCAGCTCGAACGTCCAGGCGTCGCGGGGCTGGGCGTGCAGGAACCAGTAACTGTCGGCAATGTGCGCCGGGTCAAGGATGCCATCCTGGTCCTTGAGGGCATAACGCTCGGGGAAGCTGTCACGGATGAAGGCCGTGTCGATGGCACCGTCCACCACCACATGGGCGACATGGATGTTGCGTGGCCCCAACTCGCGCGCCATGCTCTGTGCCAGGGCACGCAAGCCATGCTTGGCGCCGGCGAAGGCGGCAAAACCGGCTGCGCCGCGGGTACCGGCTGTAGCGCCGGTGAACAGGAGGGTGCCGCGCTCACGCTGAACCATGCACCGGGCCACCGCCTGCGCGGTGAGGAAACCGGCAAAGCAGGCCATTTCCCAGATCTTGAAGTACTTACGTGGGGTTTCCTCGAGAATGCTGCACGGCACATTCGCACCGATATTGAAGACAAATGCCTCAATCGGGCCTATATCACGCTCGATAGTGTCTACCAGCGCGGTCACCTCCTCTTCCTTGCGCGCATCAGAGCCAAAACCGTAGGCCTGGCCGCCAGCGGCGTGTATTTCCTCCAGTAGCGGCTGCAGTTTGTCGGCCTGGCGCCGGGTTACGCAGGCAATATAGCCCTCACGCGCAAAGCGCTTGGCGATCTCACCCCCAGTGGCGTCGCCCGCCCCGATCACCAGCACGACTTTTTGTTGTTCTGACATGCCTGCCTCCATGGGTAAATGATCGTTTAGTAAACGAACGCTATGCTATGATCGCGTTCATCGTCAAGCCTGTCTGCCGAGGCATGTGAATGCGCTATTCCAACGAACACAAACAGCAAACCCGCGAACGGTTGCTGGCCAGCAGCGGCGCGCTGGCCAAACGCGGGGGTTTTGCCAGCACCGGCGTGGCCGGGTTGATGAAAGCGATCGGCCTGACCGGCGGTGCCTTCTACAACCACTTCCCGTCCAAGGATGACCTGTTTACCGAGGTGGTACGCCAGGAGCTGAGCAACAGCCCCCTGGCACGCCTGGCTTGCCAAGGCGCCAACCGCGAACGCCTGGGCCGCTGTCTGCAGCAGTACCTGAGCCTGGCCCACCTGCGCAATGCCGAAGGTGGATGCCCGCTGCCGCCGCTGGGTGTGGAAATCGCCCGGGCCGACACGCCGGTGCGTGAAGTGGCTGAGCACTGGCTGGTAGAGCTGCACCAGGCCTGGAGCACAACCTTGGAGGATGAGCAGCTGGCCTGGGTGCTGATAAGCCAGTGCGTAGGAGCATTGCTGGTCGGGCGCATGCTGGCCAGTGAAAGCGTGCAAACGCAGGTACTGGGCGCCAGCCGCCAGTTTGTCGAACAGGCCCTGCATGAGACGGATTAGTGCCCTGCTGGGTTTGCTATTGGCCCTGCCAGCGCTTGCCGAACAGGCCTGCCCGCCTGGGCAGTATCAAGTGTGCCTGATGGGCTGCTTCTGCGCCCCGATCGACCCAGGCCAGGCCGGGCAGATCCTCAAGGATGTGGAGGTCATGGCCTCGTCCAGCCTGACCTACGCCTTGCGCCAGGCCCGCGACGAAGCCACGGCCAGCGGAGTGCAGCCGATTCCGTTGCATATTCGGGCGCAGCTTGAACCTTGGTATGACTTTGCCGTGCTCGACGCGGCGCGCTTCCGGGTGGGGGATGAGCAACAGATGAGCGCAGCCAATGCGCTATTGCAGAACCCCGATGTGAACGCCGTTACACTGATCGACACGATCATCTTCCGCCGGGCCGCCGATGCCGAGGACAACGTGGCCTTGTGGGCGCACGAGCTCAAGCATGTGCAGCAGTATCAGGAGCTGGGCGTGGAGGAATTTGCCCGACGCTATACGCGCAACTTCGACGACCTGGAGGGGCCGGCCTACAAGATCGAGGCCGAAGTCGACAAGGCGCTGCGCGAGCGTCGTTCAGGCCTGGCCCGCTGATCGCTGCCATTGCGTTCCAGTTGTAGGAGCGGGTTTACCCGCGAATACGGTAGCGGCAGCAACGGTGAACGACGGGTGGGAATTGGCCAGCAGGCCCGGCCCTTTCGCGGGTGAACCCGCTCCTACACGACGGCCTGCACCCAATCACCAATGTGTGTCCCCCCCCCGATCAGGTGTAGGAGCGGGTTTACCCGCGAATACGGTAGCGGCGGCAACGGTGAACGATGGGTAGAAATTGGCCAGCAGGCCCGCCGTGCTTCGCGGGTATCAACCCCTTGATACGACCAAGCTTTTCAGCGCTGAGCACCGCAGAAAAGCTTGACCGCCAACACAGTATCTTCATGGGAACGCAAAGGCGCTCAAGACAACGCCGAAACCTCCACCTCCTGCTCGCGGCTGGCATAACGCTGCGCCAGCACAGCACACACCATCAGCTGTATCTGGTGGAAAAGCATCAGCGGCAGAATCATCGCGCCAATGCCACTGCCCACGAACAACACCTGGGCCATGGGCACACCCGTAGCCAGGCTTTTCTTGGAGCCGGCAAACAGGATGGTGATGCGATCCTCGAGGTCGAAGCCCAGCGCCTTGCCAAGCAAGCGGGTGCCAAACAGCACCACTGCCAGCAGAATTGCGCACACTACGAACAACCCCGCCAGGTGCTGCGGCGATACGGTGTGCCACAGCCCGGTAACCACGGCCTCACTGAAGGCGGTGTACACCACCAGCAGGATCGAACCCTGGTCCACCACTTTGAGCCAGCGCGCATTGCGCTTGACCCAGGCGCCGATCCAGCGCCGCGCGACCTGCCCGGCAACGAACGGCACCAGCAGCTGCAACGTGATCTTCAACACCGCATCCAGGCCGGAACCTGTATCACCACCGGCCCCCAGCAGCAGCATCACCAGCAACGGGGTGAGGAAGATACCCAACAGGCTGGAGGCCGCTGCGCTGCAGATGGCTGCCGGCACGTTACCGCGGGCCAGCGAGGTAAAGGCGATGGCCGACTGCACGGTTGCAGGCAAGGCACACAGGTACAGGATGCCCAGGTAAAGCTCGTTACCCACCAGCGGTACGAACAGAGGTTTGAACGCCAGGCCCAGCAGTGGGAACAATACGAAAGTACAGGAGAACACCAGAAGGTGCAGGCGCCAGTGCCCGGCACCGGCAATGATGGCTTCACGGGACAGTTTGGCGCCATGCAGGAAGAACAACAGGCCGATGGCCAGGTTGGTCAGCCAGCCGAAAAACACCGCGCCATCGCCCGAGCAAGGCAGCACGGTGGCGATGAGTACCACACCGAGCAAGGCCAAGGTGAAATTGTCAAATAACATGCGCAAATACTTCATCACTGTATCCATCTTGTCATGGTGGCTGGGCAGACGATAAGGTCTTTGGCTCTCCGTCGCTAACGCCGGAACCCCGAGCGGTATCGCTCAACGGACACGTTCCACAAAAAGGACTCTCCATGCTCCGCCCACGTCTGGCTACACTTGCAGCCGCCATTACCCTTGCTTTGGGCCATGCCAGCGCCCAGGCCGACGACCAGTTACAGGCCAAGGTCGACCAGATCATCCGCCCGCTCATGCAGGAACAAGGCATCACCGGCATGGCTGTGGCCATCTATGCACGCGACCACGCGCATTACTTCAGTTACGGTGTGGCCAGCAAGGCCGACAACGTACCGGTAAGCCGCGATACGCTGTTCGAGATCGGTTCGCTGAGCAAGACCTATACGGCCACCCTGGCCGCGCTTGCCAGCGCCGAGGGCAAGCTTGACCTCGAGGCCCCGGCCAAGCGCTATCACCCGGCACTGGCCGGCGTCCCCATCGGCGACGCGACGGTGCTGGAACTGGGCGCCTATAGCGCCGACTGCCTGCCACTGCAGTTCCCCGACACCGTGCAAACACCGCAGCAGGTAGTCGATTTCTTCCGCCACTGGCAACCTCGCGCCAAACCCGGCACCCAGCGCTGCTACTCCAACCCCAG
This sequence comes from Pseudomonas sp. FW305-E2, assembly GCF_058782925.1. Lineage (NCBI taxonomy): Bacteria > Pseudomonadati > Pseudomonadota > Gammaproteobacteria > Pseudomonadales > Pseudomonadaceae > Pseudomonas > Pseudomonas sp. FW305-E2. The sequence goes on from NZ_JBYSYE010000062.1 coordinate 9,736, forward strand.
CCTGGGTTTGTTTGGTGACCTGGCCGCCCGTGCGCAGCATCAACCGTTTTCCACGCTGATGAGTGAGGGCCTGCTGACGAAGATGGGCCTGAAAAATACCTACCTTCAGGTTCCGGCCAGCGCCCAGGGGCTTTATGCCCAAGGGTATGACGCCGACGACAAGCCGGTGCGTGTAGGGCCCGGCCCCTACGCCGATGAGGCCTACGGCATCAAAACCAGCGCCAGCGACCTGCTGCGCTATGTGCGGTTGCACATGCAGCCGCAGGGCTTGCCACCGGCCCTGGTGAAAGCCACCGCCATTACCCAGCAGGGCTATTTCCAGGTTGGCGCCATGACGCAAGGCCTGGGCTGGGAACGCTACCCCTACCCGGTCACGCTGAGCACACTGATCGATGGCAACAGCCCACGGCTGATCCGCGAACCGCAGGCCACCACTCGCTTGCAGCCGGCCCTGCCCGCGCTACCGGCAGCCTGGTACAACAAGACCGGCGCCACCAACGGCTTCGGCGCGTACGCCGCGTTCGTGCCGGCAGAACAGCTGGCAGTCGTGCTGCTGGCCAATCGGAATTACCCCAACCAGGCGCGGGTGCAAGCCGCCTTCGACATCCTTTCCGGCTTATAACGCTCGCGTTGATTGTCGGACAAAACGACAGAATGTAGTGAGCAAAAATATTCACTACAAAATGGTTGACGCCGTTCATCGCGCTTGGGCATGATGAAGCCGTCTCCCCGATCGGGAGCGGTGGCAAGGGTGTTCCAGACGGCCTGCGCGGTAACGCAGGCCGTCCGTGGAGAGGGAAACTGTCCAAAAGGCAGCGTGAGAAAGCCCCTGTTGCGATGCTGCTGTAGCAGCCTTGGTAGTGCGCTACACCGTGATAGCGCCAACTGTGAAAATCACCTATGAATGGGTAATGGGGGCTTTATGATGAACTTGAACAACAATCCGACTATCGACCAATTGGCCCAGCTGTTCGCCGTGCGCAAGGACAGCCTTGACGACCATTTGCTGTGGGTTAGCCAAACCGGTGAAGTGCGCCTCGACCGCCTGCCACCGAACACCGTCGAAGATGAATTTGAAGAGCACCTGCCCAGCATGCGTGCCCGCTTCAAGGTCTACCGCCGTGGCCAAGGCTACGTCGGCAAGAAAGCCGCCGCCGACACCGAATTCGTTGGCCGCGTGCTGCAGACCCTGCAACAAGAATGGCCCGCTGCCCGTGAGCAGCAGGCAGTCAAGGTGATCGAACCGCTGAATTGAGGGTTCGCACCCTTACCAGAGCCCGGCCCGCATTGGCCGGGCTTTTTCATGCCTGGCGCCGCTGCAGACGGGTTTCCGGCAAAGGCAAAGCGCCTGTTGCCATCGCCCGGGCGCGGTCGACACCCCACACCAGCGCACGGGTCATGGTCTCGCCCGGCAGCGCAGGGTAATACTCCTCCAGCAACGCCCGCCCATCCCCGGCGTACAACCCCAGAAACAGCTGCGTCGCCCCCAGGCGCGACAAGCGCACCTGCACGTCCAGTGTGGTGCCGTCGCTGAGTGCTTCGTCGTGGCAGCGGCTGTGCAACTGTGCGTCGGCCCACTGCCAATAGGTTTCTTCCCTGACTCGCATGAGCATTCAATCCTCCGTTGCTGGAATGCCGCGTCAGAAAACCACAGGCCGGGCCATCCGGCGAGCGCTACCGGGCAATACCATGAGGCGGATCAACGAATAGCAATAAAAACCCCGCCGTTGGGCGGGGCGTGTGCAGACGCGGGATCACTTCTTGAGCGGTACCCGCGGCATGAAGCGGCCTTTTTTGCTGCGCTGCAAATGTGCAGGCTGGAGCTGTTCGGAATCATCCAGCGTCATGTGGGCGAACCCCAGGCGAAATGCCGCCTGGCCGCAACGCACCTGGCTGTTGATCGGGAACGCATCGTTCAGGTCTTCGAAAAAGGATTCGCTCATGCCCTGTCTCCCTCCAGTGGCGGTCGCGTCGGCAACCAGACAAGTTGCCCAGGAAACGCGGCCTGTGAAAGTGAGACTAGCTGGTCATTTGCGGACCGACCGGACAAGAACCCTGCAGCCGACCAATGGCAAAAGGCTTTACTTCAGGCGTACTGCCGTGCCGGTGGCAAATACCACGACCATGCCGCCCTGTACCGACGGCATGCTGATCTCAAAATCAACCCCCACTACCGCATCGGCTTGCAACTGTCGTGCCCGGGCCTTGAGTTCTTCAGTGGCCTGCTCCCGGGCCTCGCGCAGCGCGCTTTCCAGGGTTTGCGAACGGCCACCGAAGAAGTCGCGAAACCGTGTAAAGAAATCGCGCACGAAGTTGATGCCCTGCACCGATTCGGAACTGACCACGCCCAGGTATTCGGCAATCGGGCGGCCTTCGAGCTGGCTGGTGGTGGAAATGATCATGGATGCGCTCCGTTGGCCTGGCAAAAAGAGGCCGATTCTAACAGAGCGCAGGTCGCCGGATTTAAGCGCTTTACGCGTTGGCAGCCCGCAAACGCTGACCGATGCGCGCACCGAATACATTCACCAGCAGGCCGGCCATCACCAACAATGCGCCCCAGCCCTGCGTAGCGGTCAGGCGCTCTCCCAGTAGCAACGCCGACGAACTCAGGCCAATCACCGGTACCAGCAGCGAGAACGGCGCCACTTTGCCTGCCGGGTGACGCGACAGCAACTTGCTCCACAGGCTGTAGCCGAGCATGGTGGCCACAAAGGCCAAATACGCCAGGGCCAGCACCGAACTCCAACTGATATTGGCCAAGGCATGGCCAATGCGCTCGGGGCCTTCCAGCCACCAGGACAGTGCCAGGAATGGCAGTGGTGGGATCAGCCCACCCCAGATCACCAACGCGACCAGGTCGACCGAGCCGAACCGCCGGGTAATGATGTTGCCCAGGCCCCACATTGCACCGCCACACAGGGTCAGCACCAACGCCAGCATGGGCACATGGCCGCCGTCTTCGCTGCCGATCAGTGCCAGGCCGCCGGCCGCCACCAGCAGCCCCAGCACGCTGGCCAGGCGCAGCCGCTCACCGAGAAACAACGCCGCAAAACCGAGGGTGAAGAAGGCTTGCGACTGCAGGATCAACGAAGCCAACCCTGGCGGCATGCCGCTGTACATGGCCTGAAACAGGAACGCGAACTGGCCCAGTGAAATGGTCGCACCGTAAGCGATCAGCCAGCGCCACGGCAGTTTGGGCCGCCTGACCAGCAAGATCGCCGGGAACGCCACCAGCAAGAAACGCAATGCCCCCAGCAACATCGGTGGCAGCCCGTCGAGGCCAACCTTGATGACCACAAAGTTGACGCCCCAGGCGACAATCACCACCAGGGCGATAAGCAGGTCCTTGAGTGGCATTGCGACTTCCTTCTGCAGGCTTTTTAGACATATTTCGTTACAGCATAACGGTATTCCTTGAGAAGGGACCAGCACAGTTGAAAGCAATGGTTGCACTACAGTGACTGTTCCGTCCGCCCGCTGTCGTTTGCACGACTAACTGCCAAATCAGCAAGCGCAGGTTCAATCCTGATAACCAGGCGCCACCTTTTCCAACATTCGCAACAACGCCGCCCACGCCAATTGCAGCGCATCCGGGTCGGTCAGTTCCCCTTGCTTCAACCCTCTCCCCGGCGCGTTGAACTGCCGTTCGGTACGCACGCACACTTCGGTCGTCGGCAATACCAGCTGCCCAGCACTTTGCGCCGCCAACTGGATCTCGCAAGCCTTCTCCAGGTAGTACATGCGCAAGAAGGCTTCAGCCACACTGCGCCCCGTGGTCAACAGGCCATGGTTGCGCAGCATCATCACCGGCTTGTTGCCCAGGTCGGCCACCAGCCGTTGCTGTTCATCCATGTCCAGCGCGACGCCCTCGTAGGCGTGGTAAGCCACATTGCCGTAAAACTCCATGGACATCTGGTTGACCGGCAGCAGGCCACATTCCAGTGCGGCCACCGCGCAGCCTGCGCGGGTGTGGGTGTGCAGCACGCACCGGGCATCCTCGCGGGCAGCGTGAATGGCACTGTGAATGACGAACCCGGCCGGGTTGACCGGGTGACGGGCAGCCCCCACCGGCCGCCCCTGCAGGTCGATCTTCACCAGGCTGGACGCTGTGATCTCCTCGAAGAGCAGGCCATACGGGTTGATCAGGAAATGGTGCTCCGGCCCAGGCAGGCGCAGGGAGATATGCGTGAAGATGAGATCGCTCATGCGAAAGTGCGCGATCAGCCGGTAGCAGGCAGCCAGCTCCCGACGCAGGCTTAGTTCCGTTGAAGTCATCTTGTTGCCCCTTTACTGAACGCTATTTGCTGGCCCAGGCGTTGAAGCGTTGCTCCAGTTCTTCGCCATGATCGACCCAGAATTCCACGTTCATGGCCAGCGCCCCTTGAAGGTTCTGTGGCGAAGTGGGTACCCAGTTGGCCAGCGCCGGGTCAAGCCTGGCCGCGGCTTGGGTATTGGTTGGCCCATAGGGGATCTGTTGTACATACCGCACCTGGGTATCCGGCTGATTGGCATAGGCAATCAGCCGCTTGGCCTGGTCGACATGCCGCGAGCCTTTGATGATCGCCCAATAGTCCATACCGTACAGGCTGCCAGGCCATACCACGGCCAACGGGCTGCCCTGCTGCGCCGCCACCGCAATTCTTCCGCTGTAGGTGGAGGTCATCACCACGTCACCGGCTGCCAGCCATTGCGCGGGTTGAGCGCCGGCGTCCCACCACTGGATATGGGGTTTGAGTTCGCTGAGTTTGGCGAAGGCCCGCTCGACGCCTGCCGGCGTGGACAATACCCGGTATACGTCTTCGACCTTGACCCCGTCAGCCAACAGCGCGAACTCCAGGTTGTACACCGCACGCTTGCGCAGGCCGCGCTTGCCAGGGTACTTGTCGACGTCCCAGAAGTCGGCCCACGACGCCGGCGCCTGGGCCAGCTTGCTGCGGTCGTAGGCAATAGCCACGCTCCAGACCAGCGCGGCCGACCCACAATCCTGTGCGGCTGCCGGGATCAGTTCGGCGGCATGGCCCAGGCGCTGCCAGTCCAGGTGCTCGTAGATCCCTTCGTCGCAGCCGCGCATCAAGTCAGGGCCTTCGATCTGCACCACATCCCAATCGACGTTGCCGGTGTCGGCCATGACCTGGATCCGCGCCATTTCGCCGTTGTATTCACTCTGGATCAGCTGGCTGCCGTCCTGGGCAATGAAGGGCTTGAAAATCGCCTCATCCTGGGCCTTCTGGCCCGCGCCGCCATAACCGACCACAACCATCTGCTGCGCAGCTTGCGCAGTGCCCAGGCCAAGGGCCAGCAAGGCTGCACAAAGGCCGGTCACACGTGGATATAGCTGCATCGTTGTTTCCTCCTGGCGGTGCCCGACGGGCCCGTTTTCTTGTTGTTTTGAGGTCACACCCTCGCCATGCGAGTGAGGAAAACCTAGACAGACACCAGTAAAAAAACAAGTTGATTTTTTACTATTGCTACACTTTGATAGAAAAATAACAACAACGTACCGGAGCCGCCTGTATGCAGACCGCCTTCCCACACCTGTTCGAGCCCTTGCAGATTCGCGGCAAACGTTTGAAAAACCGCATCATGTCCAGCGGGCACGACACCTGCCTGCCCACCGACAACCTGGTCAACGACAAACTGATCGCCTACCAGCGCGACCGCGCTGCCGGCGGCGTTGGCCTGATCGTGCTGCAGGTCGCCGGGGTGCACGACAGTGCCCGCTACACCTCGCATGTGCTAATGGCCACGGACGATGCCTGCATCGACGGCTACCGCCAGCTTGCCGAGGCCTGCCACGCGCATGGCACCGTGGTGCTGTCGCAACTGTTTCACCCCGGGCGGGAGATCATGGAATCGGCAGACGGCCTGTTGGCGGTAGCCTACTCGGCCTCTGCGGTGCCCAATGAGCGCTTCCGGGTGATGCCACGGGCGCTGGACCAGGCAATGATCGACGAAATCGTCCAGGGCTATGCCGGCGCCGCACGCCGCCTGCACCAGGCCGGCCTGGATGGCGTCGAGGTGGTAGCCAGCCATGGCTACCTGCCCGCGCAGTTTCTCAACCCCCGGGTGAACCTACGCAGTGATGGCTACAACGGTGACCTGGATCAGCGCCTGAGGTTCTTGCGCGAAGTGCTGGCCGCGGTGCGCGCCGCCACCGATGAGCAGTTCATCATTGGCCTGCGCATCAGCGCTGACGAGCGCGACAGCCAGGGCCTGAGTGAAGACGAGTCACTGGCTGCTGCCGTGGCCTTGCAGGGCCAACTCGACTACCTGCATATCGTCGCCGGTACCTCGGCCTCGCTGGGTGGCGCGGTCCATATCGTGCCACCAATGGCCATCGAACCGGCGTACCTGGCCCGCGAGGCTGGCACCTTCAAGCAACAACTGGCTATCCCCCTGTTCGTCACCGGGCGCATCAACCAGCCCCAGGAAGCCGAGCTGATCCTGGCCCGCGGCCAGGCTGATGTGTGCGGCATGACCCGGGCGCTGATCTGCGATCCGTCGATGCCAGGCAAGACCGAACGCGGCCAGGTCGAAGACGTGCGCGCCTGCATCGCCTGCAACCAGGCATGCATTGGCCATTTCCATCGTGGCTTGCCCATTTCCTGCATCCAGCGCCCGGAAACCGGGCGTGAGTTGCAGTACGGGCACCTCACGCCCACTTCCTCGCCCAAGCGCATAATGGTCGCCGGCGGCGGGCCTGCCGGCATGAAGGCCGCCGCCGTGGCCGCCGCGCGCGGGCACCAGGTCACGCTGTACGAGGCGGGCCCGCAGCTCGGTGGGCAGGTGCTGCTGGCCCAGCTACTGCCACGGCGTAGCGAGTTCGGGGGTGCCAGCACCAACCTTCAACGGGAAATGGCCCTGGCAGGTGTAGAAGTGGTGCGCAACACCCGGGTCGACCGCGCACTGGTCGAACGTGAGCGCCCTGATCTGGTCATTGCCGCTACCGGCGCCATCCCCTACTGGCCGGCGTTCGAGCGTACCGGCGAGCTTCAGGTAGTGGACGCCTGGCAAGTGCTGCGCAATGAGGTGAAACCGGGGCGTTCGGTGCTGGTGATCGACTGGCGCTGTGACTGGATCGGCCCCGGTATCGCCGAACGCCTGGTGCGCGAAGGCCATCAGGTCCAGTTGGCGGTCAACGGTACTCATTGCGGCGAGAGCCTGCCGCTTTACGTACGTGACCAACTGGCCGGCGAGCTGCATCGCCTGGGTATCCCTGTCACCCCATACGCACGCCTGTATGGCAGCGACGACAACACGGTGTACCTGCAGCACACCGCCAGCGGCGATCCGATGATCTTCGAAGGCATCGACACCTTGGTGCTGTGCATGGGGCATCAACCGCAAGACCGCCTGGCCACTGAACTGGCAGGTGTGGTGGACGTACGGCGGATTGGCGACTGCCTGGCACCGCGCACGGCCGAAGAAGCGATTCACGATGGCCTGACGGTTGCCTGGGCGCTCTGAGGCTGTACATACTGCGGCTTTTGCGATGGACCGACGCGCATGAGCCAACCCCCCCAGCCCCCCGCCAGCGAACCCGGGGGCGCCGCGCCGCAGTTCCTCGGCACCCGCATCCGCGGCCTGCGCAAGCGCCGCGGCATGACCCTGGCGGAGCTGGCCGCACACAGTGAACTGACCGCAGGCTACATCAGCCAGCTGGAGCGCAACCTCTCCTACCCGTCGATCCCGGCGCTGTTCAACATCGCCCGCAGCCTGGGCGTGACCATCCAGTGGTTCTTCGCCAGCGAGGCCACCACCGCGCCCGAAGACCAAGGCTATGTGGTGCGGCGCAACAGCCGCCTGAGCGTGCATTACGAAGATGGCATCGTCGATCAACTGCTCACCCCCCAGCCCAACCGCCAGCTGGAGATGCTGCACTCACGTTTCCCGCCAGGTACCTACAGCCAGCAAAGCTACAGCCACGACGGCGAAGAAGCCGGTTACCTGCTCAGCGGCACGTTTGAGCTGTGGGTAGGCGAGCGGCATTTCCAGCTGAGTGAAGGCGACAGCTTCAGCTTCTCGAGCCAGGAACCTCACCGCTACGGCAACCCCGGTGAAGTGGATGCCGTGGTGATCTGGGTGATCACGCCGCCAACATTCTGAAGCACTCCAGCAAGCACTGGTAACACCGTTGACCGGCAATACGGTCTACCTTGTCCACCGAACTTCAAAGGAGCACAACCATGAAGCAGATCCTGATCATTGGTGCGGGCTTTGCCGGCCTGTGGAGCGCACTCAGCGCCATCCGCCAGCTTGACCTCAACGGCAGCAAAGGCGTCGAGGTCACCTTGCTCGCGCCCCAGGCTGAACTGCATGTGCGTCCGCGCTTCTACGAGCCAGACGTGCATACCATGGCCGCACCACTGCAGGCGCTGTTCGACGCTGTCAATGTCCGTTTCGTGCAGGGCACGGCCTACCACATCGATGAAGCGGCCCGCCGCGTGGGCTATCGCACTCGCAGCGGCACTCGCTGCACCCTGCCCTACGACCGTCTGATCATGGCCTGCGGCAGTGAGCTCGAGCGCCCTGACATGGTCGGCATCGAGCATGCCTTCGACGTCGACAAGCTCGACAGCGCCGCACGCCTGGAAACCCACCTGAAGTCACTGGCCAGCCTGCCGAACACGCCGGCACGCAATACTGTGGTAGTAGCCGGGGGCGGTTTTACCGGCATCGAGACGGCCACCGAATTGCCGGCCCGCTTGCGCGCGATACTGGGTGAAGACGCCGCGTTGCGCGTAGTGGTAATCGACCGCGGCGCCAGGATTGGCGCAGCCCTGGGTGACGGCATCCGCCCAGCCATCGAGCAGGCATGCGAGGCCCTGGGCGTGGAGTGGGTTTGCGGTGCCACGGTGGTTTCGGTAGACCCTGCCGGTGTGCAGCTGGACAACGGCCAGCGTATCGACGCCAGCACGGTGGTCTGGACGGTTGGCTTCAAGGCCAACCCGCTCACCGAACAGATCAGCGGCGAGCGCGACAACCGCGGCCGTTTGCATGTCGATGGCAACCTGAAGGTCAAGGGCAATGATGCCGTGTATGCCGCGGGAGACGTGGCTTACGCCACCTGTGACGCGCTTGGCAACCCTGCAATGATGTCGTGCCAGCATGCGATTCCGCTGGGGCGCCACGCAGGCAACAATGCCGCGGCCGAGCTGATTGGCGTGCCACCGATGGCTTACAGCCAGCCCAAGTACGTGACCTGCCTGGACCTGGGGGCTTGGGGTGCGGTGTATACCGAAGGATGGGATCGTGAGGTGTCGCCACCGGAGGACAAGGCCGAAGCCAAAGCGCTGAAGCGCCAGATCAATTCAGTGTGGATTTATCCGCCAGCGGCTGACCGTGCAGCAGCCTTGGCAGCCGCTGATCCGCTTATTCCGGTAGCCTGAACGCTTCTACGGGTTGGGGTGGCCTTGTCCCTCGACAGGGCCACGCTTGCAACCCACCGCTCCCTTGATCAGGCGGCCGCAAACAGCTCGTTGGCAATCTGCGCCTGTGCAGCATCGATCGCCTGGCTGCGCTGCTCCGGGCCATAGGCCAGGCCGTGGGCCCGGACAATTTCCAGGTCGGTAATACCAATGAAGCCCAGGAACACTTTCAGGAAGTCTTCATGCCCGGCGCCAGTCGGCTGGCCAGCGTGCAGGCCACCCGCAGTGGAAACCAGCACCACTTTCTTGTTGCCGCACAGGCCTTGCGGGCCGGCTTCGGTGTAGCTGAAGGTCTTGCCGGCGACGGCCACACGGTCAATCCAGGCTTTTAGCTGGGTCGGCACGGTGAAGTTGTACATTGGCGCGCCAATCACCACGGCATCGGCAGCCAGAAACTCTTCGAGCGTCTCGGCGCTCAGCTTGGCTTCGAAAGCCTGGGCTGCGTCGCGTACGTCTTCAGGGGTGCCTGCAGCGACCAGGGTGGCGGCGGAGAAGTGGGCAATGGCATCGGCAGCCAGGTCGCGGTAAACCACCTCAACGCTTGGGTCTGCAGCCTTCCAGGCTTCGACCACTTCGCGGCTCAGCTGACGCGAGGCGGAATTGTCGCCCAGGATGCTCGAATCGATGTGCAACAGTTTCATGGGACTCTCCTGTGAGTGAAGACCGCATCTGTGGGCGATCACGATGGGGAGAATCCTATCGAAGTGATCAATAGCTGATAAGTCAGCAAAAATGCGTTAGTTTGTCCCACAGATGGAACAGTGAGACATGCCCATGCAAGACCTCAACGTTTTCCTAGACGAACCACTTAACCCCCCGATTTTGATCAAAACCCTATCCTCTTCAACATCAAGCTCCAGCCCTTTGAGCGCGTACTGACATCAATCCCGCAGCCTACTCAGGGTTAGATAACGCATGGGCCTGCCCCGTGACAGCGGACGCCAAGAAGCTGGCTACAGAGCCAACTGCCTTAAGCCTTTTGCGTATTCGTTCGGTGAACGGTAACCCAATGCTGAATGCAGTCGACAGCTGTTGCAGAACCCATGGATGTAGCTGGCAAGTGCCAGGTGAGCCTGTTTCTTTGTGGGGTAGACCGCGTAGGCTTCCTCTCTCTTCAATGTAGCGAAGAAACTCTCAGCTACGGCGTTATCCCAGCAGTTTCCTCTCCGACTCATGCTTTGCGCGAAGCCCTTCTTGGCCAAAGCGAGACGAAACCTGCTGCTCGCGTACTGGCGCCCTTGATCGGAATGGAAAATCACTCCGTAGACGCCCAAACATGCGTTCCAGGCGTTCATAAAAGCGCGCTCGACCAAGTCGTCAGGCATCCTGTCCGCCAGGCTGTAACCTAGCACCTGGCGGGTTTGGATGCTCAGTACCACTGCCAGATAAAGCCAGCCCTCTTTCGTAGCGATGTAAGTGATATCACTGACCCAGGCTGGGGTGGAGCTTTGAACGGAGAACTGACGACCCAATAAATTGCTCGCCACTGGCAGCGCATGGTGACTGTCGGTGGTGCACGGCCTGAAACCGCCCTTGGATCGGCCTTGTATGTGCTCTTCATGCATCAGCCGATCAACGCGCTTATGACCTACCGCATAGGCCTGCTGCCTTAGCGCCTCGACTAGCCGTGGTCGGCCATAGGTCTTGCGGCTAGCCGCGTAAACCTTGTGTAGATCGATGCGTATTTGTGCATCCGGATCTGGACGGCCTTGGCGATGCTGATAGTCGTAAAACCCTGAAACCGAGACACCCATTACCCGGCACAACAGACGCACCGGGAACTGAGCCCGTTCTTCAGCGACGAAGGCGTATCTCACCTGGAC
>NZ_JBYSYE010000063.1:0-20814 GCF_058782925.1 Pseudomonas sp. FW305-E2
TGTGGGCCTTCTTCCATGTAACGGCGGATGAATTCCCACTCATCACGCAGTTCGCTGCCGCCTTGGCCTTGTTTGCCGAGCAGGGCCATCTCCATGTGGGGCAGGCCGGTGCGGCTGGGGTGCCAGATTAGGCCGAGTCGTATTCCAACGCTTAGCGAATCATCTTCTGGGCGAATGCCCGTGCTACCGGTTGTTTTCCAGGGGAAGGTGACGATGCCACCACAGTAGCTGGGTCGATGGAGGTGGACCTGTTGAGTTATTCGATTGAAGCGAATAAGCAGATGCCGACTGGTCAGCATTTCCAGTCGCGAGATTTTTACGCCGTACTTCAGGTAAAAATACAATGCTGCTCCTGAAGCTGAAGCCAAGAGAGCTGTAAGTAAGACTGCTATAAAGGAGATTGAATAAGGTTGGGTGATATCAAGCCAGATGGAACCGACAGCTATGCCGGTTCCGAAAATTATCCCAGGCAGCACTCCGCCGATCGTGACTAGCGTAATGAGGCCGCGCTTCTCTTCTGAACCGCCACAGCGCATTTCTATGTAGGTTTCATTGAATGCATAAACAGGGCCGCGTATGAGGGGGGCTTCACTTACCTGGCAAAAATGAATCTCTTCATTCAGGTCGCCTTCATAAAAATCTCTATGTGCGCGCTTCTCTGCTGGTGTCATCCCTGCTTCGTACGTTCTACGTGCAGCTTCTGGCTGAGTTGCCATCTGCCAGAATCCCCATTCGATAAGATACATTATAAAACCTCGCCGATAGCAGAATGTAGGGCGCTCAGTTCTTCCTGCTCTTCATAGGGCTTGATATTTTTATGAGTTCGGAAGCAGCTACGTTTGCACCACTTCTCTAACGCGTCATCTTCCAGAATATAGATTATGAGTGTCAGGATGAGTCCGATCCAAAATGCACCCAAGACTAAACGTGCAAGCAGTAGGCGAGCAGCTTGTGTTCCCAGTTTATTGGCGAGCGCGCCCATGGATGTTGTCATCATTCTCACAAGTTTTGTTTTGGCATTCTGAGATAGATGGTCAAAAAGAGGTTTTGCGATTGCAATGGCTGTTCCTGCTTCCGCCAGCGAGATTGTAATAGTTGCCAGTGCCCGCGATGCGTATGCGAGTGCCAGCGTTCTAGGTTTTTTTGTACTTTGTTCGGTAAGGTTTTGCTGGCGGTATACTAACTGCTGAGCCGCATCGGCGAAGTCCCACCAGGCGAGTACGAAACCACCTGTCACAGCTAAACTGGCGCCCCATAGTTTCAAACGCCCTAAAGCGGCCGCTGCTCCTCGTCCGGTCACACTGTTCGCGCCGTACCGCGCGACCACCTGGTCCACATAGCTGGCTCCAACTTCAAAGCCCGCCGCTGCCGTGGTCATCGCGGCCGCCAGGAGTTCGGTCTTCACCCGCGCATCACTGTCAGGCAGTTCGCGCGCTTTGAAGGCCATCAGCATCCCTTCCAGCAGGCACACCAGCCCGGAGACACGCACTTTGTAGAAGTCACTGTTACGGGCCTGCATCAACCCTTCAGCCCAGGCCTGGTCGAGGTACCTTGATACCTGGCCTGCACTGCGTTTTGGGTTAATGGGCTGCCCGCTACGTGCAGCTTCACTCAGGCGAATATCGACAGCCGTTTCATGCACCGAAGCGAACAAGGTCAGCCGCAAACCCTGGTGCAGTGCGCGGTCCATGCTGTTGGGGGTCGCGGTGCGCAGCACTTGCCGCCCCAGCGCGACGTACCAGGCATACAGGCCGATGCTGGCCGTGCTGCTCTGTGCCTGCATCTGTTCGTACAGGGTGTTGATGCGCCCAAAGGCATTGGCAGCGGCATGGGCTTGCCTGGCAAGTGCTTCCGGCAGGGCGAAGGATGACGCTGACTGTGGTTCGCTTTTAGCCGCTTCCAGCAGCGCCGCCAGTGCTTCCCGCAGGTCCTCCTGGTTGTAGGTGATGCCGCGTATTGCAAGGTTGCCCCGGTCTGCCACGTCGCTGCGCCACCAGTGGTCCAGCACCTTCGTGCCCCCTTCACTCAACTCCATGCCGATCACGCACTGGCCGGTCTGTTCGGCAAAGGCCAGGCCGTTGATGAGGTCGGCGTTGTCGTAGCGGTCCAGCGCTTGCAACAAGCGTTCGCTGACCACCCAGCGGGTATGGTCCTTGGCGCGGTCCTCGGCGGCTTGCTGGGCGTGTTGCATGGCCTGCTCGAAACCGTCGAGCTGATCGTGCATGGCCTGGCGGTCGACCAGGTGGCCGTATTTCTGGTCGAACCGCTTGCGGAACTCGCCGGCATCCTGGCGGGCCTGGACTTTGCTGCGGACCTCGCGCTCGAACTGCGCCAGGTGGGGCTTCATGCGTTCATCATGGGCATCGGCCTGTTGACTGGCCCGTTCGGAGAACAAGTAGATCTCGGGATGCAGGTGGGGCTGGTTGCGGACTTTTTCGGCCATGACTTCGCGCTTGACGATCTGCTCGGCCACCATCTGCGGGTAGAGTTTTTCGATTTCCAGGAACGACTGCGCGACCAGCAGCTTGCGTTCGTTGTCCACCCCGGGTTCCACGGTACGCGCCAGCCACTGGGTCTTCACATCCTCGACAGCGGCGTTGCGCCAGGCGTTGAGCTCCTGGGTGATCCCGATGGCGTCTTCGATGACGATGGCGGCGCCACGGGGTTTGCTGTGGTTCACCAGCGGTGCCAGCGCTTGGCGTGATGCGTGCGGCGAGACGATCTGGTCGTTGTTGAACGGCTGCAGGTCCAGCAGTGCCTGCAGGTCTGCATCGTTTTGGGCCTTGAAGTCGGCCACCCAGTTCAGTTGGTCATGCTTGAGGACGTGGGGCTGTGGCGGGGCGTCGGAAGGCTGGATGAAGCGGGCGATATCGATCGTGGGCAGGCTGCTGCGGTATTCCTCGTCGAGCAGGCGGTAGTTGTCGAGCATGCGCGGGGTCAGCGGGGAAGGGCTGAACAATGGGCGCAGCTCCTGGATGTCATCCAGGTCGTAGAGGGTGATGGTCCAGCCGAAACCGCGAAGGATCTCATCCAGATTGCCGGCGCTGGGGGCAGGCGCCCAGGGGGCGTCGCTGCTGATGTACAGCAGCGAGCCATTGGGCGCCACGCGGTACTGGCTGTGCCATTCGTAGGCCGGTGCGCTATGGCGCTTGATCAGCAGGTAGAGAAAGCCCTCACGCAAAGGGCGGATGGCGTAGCTGGAGTGGGTCAGCTCGCCGACCTCCTGGAACGGGCTGAGATAGCCCGGCAATTTGGGCAGGCGGGCACGTTGTGCCGGGTTGCCGCCGACGGCGGGGTAGCGCAGGGGCAGCAGTTCGAAGCGGCGGGTGCAGTCGGCGACGGGGCTGTTGCGCAGGGCAGGGCGGTAGCCGGAGGTGATGCGCCTGCACAGTTCGAGGGTTTCTTTCAACGAGTCCATGTATAGCTCCAGCGAGCAGGGATGATCATCAAATGCATGCAAGCGTTGCATTCGACCCAGGGCTGGACACTAGCGAGGAATCACTTCTCAAAGGAGCGTTGCGCTTCCGATAGGTGCGTAGGAAATTTCTGATTAAGCGGTATCGTTGACGTTACCAGGGTTTTCATCGCCTTTCACGTCAACCCGTCCGCTGTCACGGGGCAGGCCCATCGTTACTGGGTGGAGGCGCCACCCTGGTCGCTATTTTAAATACGGTCCGCATCCAGACAGGGCCGCAAAGCGGCCCGATCGTTCCCCGGAAAGTACTTCAGAACGCCCCTTGCAATGTCACCATAAAATTGCGCGGTTCACCATAGAAGTTGCCCCACGCCGGCGCGCCGATGGTGGCGTAGTACTTCTTGTCGAACAGGTTGTTGCCGTTGAGCGCGACAGTCCAGTTCGGGTCGAGGCGGTACTGCACACGGCCGTTCCACACGGTGTAGCCCGCCTGTTCGACACGGGTAGTGCCGGTGGTACGGAAGTTCTCGCTCTGGCTGTTCAGGCCTGCGCCGAGGGTCCAGCGCTCCAGAGCACCGCCCAGCTGGTAGTCACCCCATACCTTGAGCATGTGCCGTGGGATGAAGCTGGAGGTGAAGGTCAGTTCGGTCGGGTCAGTGTCTTCGATGGTACTCAGGTACTTCGTCTGGGTGTAGGTGTAGCCCGCCAACAGCTGCAACCGCTCGATCGGCGAGCCGCTGATCTCGGCTTCGAACCCCTGTGCGCGTACCTTGCCGCTGTCGTTGTAGCAATACCCGTCGCCTGAGGGGCAGGTATCGACGTAGTCCGTTTCTGCGCGGTGATTCTCGACAGTGCGGAACAGGTTGAAGGAGGTGTTCAACGCGCCGTCGAGCAGCTCGCCCTTGATGCCGACTTCATAGTTGGCGCCGGTCTTTGGCTGTAACGCCTGCCGCTCGGCATTCACCTTGTCGCTCTGTGGCTGGAAGATGTCGGCGTAGCTGGCATAGGCGGTCCACTGCTCGTTCAGGTCGTACAGCACGGCGGCAAACGGCGTGACCTGACCGTTTTCCTGGCTGCGATTATGCACCCAGTAATCGTAGAACTGGGTATAGGAGTCGCTCTTGTTACGGTACCAGCTGACCCGCGCGCCCAGCACCAAGGTCAGTGGCTCTGCTAGTTTCAGGCGCAGGTTGGCGTAAGTGCCGTACTGGGTGGTAGTGGTATCGGTTGGCACACTGCCACCGCGGCTCGGGTTGACCAGGTAATCGGCCTTGGACGGGTGTGTGAAGTTCGCGGATGGGTTGAACGGGTCCTGCTTGCCGTCCAGCAGCATCAGCGCGAAGTAATCATGGGTTTTCTGTCGGCTGGCGTTGACACCCATGATCAGCTCGTGCTGCAGGCCGAACGCCTCGAACTTGCCATCGACATAGCTATCGAAGCCGTAGTCGTCCTGGTCGTAGTCGAAACGGCCGGCCCGGACGTTCATGCTGGCGGTGCTGGCGCCGACGGGTACCGTGCCTTCGGAATAAGCGTATTCGATGTCCTGGGTGTTGTGGGTGTAGATCGAGGCGAAGTTCAGGGTCCAGTCATCGTTGAAGCGGTGCTTGAGGTCGGCAAAGCCGGTAATACGCTGGCTTTGCATGTCGTTCCAGCTGGCCCCCAGGCAGGTGGAGCGCGACAGCTTCAGGTCACTGCCATCGGCGTAGCGTGGCAGGCCGGCGTAGCACGGGGTGGCATCGACATCCTCGTAAGCCAGGCCAAAGCCCACGGTGGTGTCGGCCGTGACGTCCCAGTCGATGGCGCCGTACAGTATCTGGTCCTGGCGCTTGGCCGTGTCATAGAAGTACTGGCGGTCCTGCAGCGTCGCCACGGCGCGCCCCCGCACGGTGCCCGACGCGTTCAGCGGGCCGCCCACGTCCACTTGCCCGCGGTAGTTGTCCCAGCTGCCGGCTGACAGGGTGACGGTGGTGGCGGCTTTTTCCTGCCCCCGTTTGCGCACGAAGTTGACGCCCCCGGCGGAGGAGCCAGAGCCTTTCATCATGCCGGCCGCACCTTTAAGCACCTCGACGCGGTCATAGAACGCCATGTCGCTGGAAAAGCTGTTGGCCTGCACGTAGTTGCCGCCCACGTCCAAGGGCACGCCGTCGTACTGGTACTGGCCATCCAGGTTGAAACCACGGGAATAGAAATACTTGCCGCCCATGGGCGAGTCATACACGGTGATGCCCGGGGTCTTGTCCAGTACCTGCTCCAGTGTGTTGAGGTTCTGGTCGTCGAGCATCTTGCGGGTCATCACGGTGACCGACTGCGGGGTTTCTTTCAGCGTGTGTACGCCCTTGCCGATGGTGATGGCACGGGCGGTGTAGGACTGGGAGCCTTCGCTGGTCGCATCCAGGCGGTTGGCGTCGATGTTCATCGGCGCCAGTTCCATGGCCGAACCGTTTTGCGCAGGGACCAGCACATAGCCGCCATTGCCCTGACGCTGCGCCTGCAGGCCACTGTTGCCCAGCAGCCGCGCCAGACCTTCCTCGACACTGAAGCTGCCTTCCAGGCCCGCGCTGTCGAGGTTGCGCGTCTGTGCGGTGTCGAACGAAATGGTCACACCCGCCTGTACGCCAAACTGGGTGATGGCGGTGCCCAGTGAGCCAGCGGGGACATGGTAGGTGGCCTGGCTTTGGGCCATTGCCTGGGCAGGCATCAGCAGCAGGCCGGGCGCGCTGGCCAGGTACATGCCGAACAGCACCAGGCGGACGGCCTGGCTGAGCTTGGTTGCTGGGGTAGGGTGCAGGTGTGGCATTTCGTGGTCCTTCCGAGTCATGGCAGAAAGTCGCTGTCGTCGCGGCTTGTGTCAGGGACGGACGAGAATCGAAATCAGCAAGATTGCGGCGAAAGTTTTTCCGCAGTTGCTCAGGCGGGCTCCACACTCACCCAGTAGCGGCTTAAGTAGCGCACTTTCACGGGCAAGGTTTTCGGCAGGTTGGCCAGGGCGATATCGGTGTCGTCAATGCGGAACGCACCGGAAATGCTCATGGCCTGGATCGACGAGGCACAGCGCAGCACACCTGGACGATAGCGCCCCAGTTCTTCGAGGAAATCGCCAAGGCGCCAGTCGTTCACGCTGAGCATGCCTTGCAACCAGGCCGTGGAATCGGCGGGGAGGGCATGGGCGTCGAGGACGACACCCTGATCAAAACTCACTTGCTGGCCAGCGTGCAGTTGCAGCACTCGATCAGGGTGGCGCATGGGGCGAACTTCGACGCTGGCCTCAAGCACACCCACGCGGGTCTGCTGCGCCAGTTTGCGGACGCTGAACGCGGTACTGCGGGCCAGTACGCTGCCGTCATCGGTGTGCACGATAAACGGGCGCTGCTGACGATCGCTGACCGGACGCACCAGAATTTCCCCCTGATACAGCTGAATCGCCCTCACCTTTGTGGCGTAGCGCACATCCAGCGCGGTATCCACGTTCAGCTCCAGTTGTGAACCATCCTCCAGGTGCAGGGCGCGGCGCTCGCCGCTGCGGGTACTGTGCTGGGCCAGCAAGGCACGATAGGGCACCTGCTCGGCCGCCAGCCAGCTGCCGCCCCCCATGGCCATCAGCAGGCCCAGCACTTTCAGCACGTCACGCCGCTGCGCCTGGGCCGCGCCAAGGCCGGACAGCGCCGCCTGCGGCGGCACCATGGCCCATTGCTGCTGCAGCTTTTCTACCCGCGCCCAGGCGGCTGCGTGCAGGGGGCTGGCCTGCAACCACTGTCGCCAGGCCTGGGTGCGGGCCTCGCTATTGGCGCCGTCGTTGAGCTGAACATACCAGGTGGCAGCGGCTTCGAGTGTCTTGAGATCCATGGGCGTCAGCCTTCGACTGCCAGCAGGCAGCGAGTCATGGCCTTGATCAGGTGATTCTTCACGGTGGTGATCGACACGCCGAAGCGCTCGGCCGCAGCGCCGTAGGTCAGGCCTTCGAGTTGAACGGCAAGGAAGATGGCGCGGGTCTTGGCGCCGAGTTCGTCGAGCAGGCTGTCCACGGCCACCAGCATCTCTATGATGGACAAGCGCACCTCCGGCGACACCTCTACCGGTTCCGGACGCAGGGCCAGCGCCTGCAGGTAAGCTTTTTCGATGATGCGACGGCGAGCTTTGTCTATCAGAAGGGCGCGGGCGATAGCGCTGAGGTAGCTGCGCGGCTCACGGATCGGCAACGGGTTACGCGCGGTCATTACCCGCAAGAACGTGTCGTGCGCCAGGTCGGAAGCGTCGGCGGCGTTGCCCAGGCGGGCGCGCAGCCAGCCCTTCAGCCAGCTGTTGTTTTCGCTGTACAGCTGGTGCAGGGCCTGGGGATCGAGCGTTGCCATGGCGTCAAGACCGCAATATTAATGGGAATTGATCGCATTGTCGCGAGAGGTGGGGCTTATTGCAAGGACCGCGAGCACACACCCTGTGGGAGCGGCCTTGCGTCGCGATTGGGCCGCAAAGCGGCCCGGGTTTCGGCATCACGGCTACATTTGTGGGGCTGCTGTGCAGCCCTATCGCGACGCAAGGCCGCTCCCACAAAGAGTCGTGCAGGCTTGCAGGGCAGTGGTTAGAACCCGGCCTCCAGGCTCAGCAGGTCCTGCACCGTCTGGCGCCGGCGGATCATCCGCAGGGCACCGTTCTCGATCAGGAACTCCGGCAGCAGCGGCCGGCTGTTGTAGTTCGACGACATCGACGCGCCATAGGCCCCGGCATCGTGGATCACCAGCAGGTCGCCCACCTGTGCCTGAGGCAGGTCCTGCGGGGTCAGCGCCTGGTCATCCTGAGTGAACACGTCACCCGATTCACACAACGGCCCGGCCACCACGGTCGGCTGGCGCGGGCGATCTACTGCCTGGCCATCGGCATCGAGCAGGGTCATGCCGTGGTAGGCGCCGTACATCGCCGGGCGCATCAGGTCGTTGAAGCCGGCATCGATCATGACGAAGGTATTGCGCCCCACCTGTTTCACGGCACGGACTTCGGCCACCAGGTAGCCCGACTCCGCCACCAGGAAGCGCCCGGGTTCGATCTCCATGCGCACCGGGTGGCCGAGCATCGCTTCGATCTCCTTGCGCGCCACCGCCCAGGTCTGCGCATAACGCTGCAGGTCGACCGGTTTGTCGGTGCTGCGGTAAGGCGTGGACAGCCCGCCACCGATGGAGAACGCCTCGATGTCCACGCCCAGGCGGTCGATCAGCTCGATCATCGAGCGGGCCACCTGTTCCAGGTGCTGGTAGTCCACCCCGGAACCAATGTGCATGTGCACGCCCACCAGGTGCAGGCCATGGGCCTTGATGCACGCCAGCGCCTCGTCCAGCTCTTCGTGCCAGATGCCATGCTTGCTGTTTTCGCCGCCGGTATTGGTCTTGCGGCTGTGACCATGGCCGAAGCCCGGGTTGATGCGGATCCACACGCGGTGGCCGGGCGAGCGTTCACCCAGTTGGCGCAGCATGTCAATGGAGCCGGCATTGACTTCGATCTTTGACGCCACCACGCGCTCCAGGGTGGGGCGGTCCAGCGCGTCGCAGGTCAGCACCACGCCGGCAGGGTCACCGTCAACGCTCGCGCCGGCGGCGAAGGCCCGTTCCATCTCACCCAGCGACACGGCGTCCAGCACCAGGCCATGGGCGCGCATCAGGCGCAACACATGCAGGTTGGGGTTGGCTTTCTGGGCGAAGCGCACGGTGTCGAATACGTTCAACTGCTCGACACGCTCGGCGATGGTGCTGGCGTCGTACGCCCAAAGCGGCGAGCCGTGCTGGCGAACCGCCTCGGCCAGAAGGGTGAAGGGTGCGGTCATGGTGGCGCTACTCGGATAAGGAAGGCCACGAGGATGAATCAAAGCGGGGATTCAGAAAAATAGCTATTTTTCTGCCAGTCATTCATATCTGATATGCCCATTGTCGACTCACCGGGTGCTGCCGTGAAACTGTCCGTCCGCCACATCGAAGTGTTCCGCGCCATCATGGCCGCTGGTAGTGTCACCGGTGCGGCGCGCCTGCTGTTCACCTCGCAGCCGACCGTCAGCCGCGAACTGGCGCGGCTGGAGCAGGTGACTGGCCTGAACCTGTTCGAGCGCGAGGGCGGGCGCCTGGTGGCGACGGCCCAGGCGCTGCTGTTGATCGAAGAGGTCGAGCGCGCCTACGTCGGGCTGGAGCGGATCGATCGCTTTGCCCAGGCCATCCGCAACTTCGAGCAGGGCCGGCTGGCCATCACCTGCCTGCCGCTGTTCTCGCAAACCTTGTTGCCCAAGGCCTGCCAGCGCTTTCACCAGCAGCACAGCGGCGTGAGTGTGAGCATTCTGGCGCAGGAGTCGCCTTTGCTGGAGGAGTCACTGGTTGCCCAGCAGCATGACCTTGGCCTGACTGAAGTCGAACAGATACCGCGCGGCGCGTATGGTGAATTGCTGTTCAGTGCCAACATGGTGTGCGTGTTGCCCGAGCACCACCCGCTGCAGGTGAAGGCTGAACTGGAGCTGAGTGATTTCCATGAGGTCGATTTCATCAACCTGGCCAGCCTGGATACCTACCGCCAGCGCCTGGATCAGCACTTTCGTGCGGCCGGGGTTAACCGCCGCACGGTCATCGAGACCACCAGTGCCGCTTCGGTGTGCGCCATGGTCAGGCAAGGCCTGGGGGTGGCGATCATCAACCCGCTGAGCGGGCTGGAGGCGGCGCAAGGCGGGTTGCCGATCCGCAGGTTACGGGTTTCGGTGCCCTATCAGGTGATGCTGATACGCCCGGACCATCGGCCGGCATCGGCAGCGGTGGAGCCGTTTTGCGAGGCGTTGCGGGTGCAGGCCAAAGAGATGCAGCAGGCGCTGGCCTGATCATTGTGGGGGCGGCCTTGTGTCGCGATAGGGCCGCAAAGCGGCCCCAGCAATCTATGCATGATGTCGAGATCCTGGGGCCGCTGCGCGGCCCTATCGCGACGCAAGGCCGCTCCCACAGGGATCGCGCCAGCTTTTAGAAATTGAGCAAGACAGTTGCTCCCCCAGGGACCGCGCTCCCACTAGGCAGGGGCAGGGTTCAAAGCTCGCAGACCAAGGTTCCAGTACCGGCCAGGATGTTCTCCAGGGTTTCCTTCACTTCATCCATGTCACTCAGCTCGCTGGTCAGGTTGATTTCCAGTGCTTCATCCCCCTTCAGCGCGTCCCGGTCGCCGGCCGCCACTTCGATCAGCAGGCGCTTGGCGCTCAGGGTCACCTTAAGGCCATCCAGCGTCGACGGCTCGTCATCCAGCGTCAGGTCGACGGTGTCCTCGTCCGGGTAACGGGTAAGCAGGAACATCTGACCCTTGTCGCTGTGGCAGCACAGGGTCGCCATGTTGTCTTCCTCGTCATCGCAAGGGGTGGCGAACAGCAGGGCGGTGTTGATTTGCATGAGCAGGCTCGGGTCAAAGGAAACGGAAGGGAATTCTGACAGTCTTGCGTACAGGCATAAACGTAAAGTTACCGCCCCTTGACCGAAATTGTCGCAGCGCTGCAAGCGTAGATGACCGATCAGTCGTTAAGCTTCGGCGAGCCCTGGGCGTGCCTGCGCACGTTCAACGTCTGGTTTTTACCGTCCGCCATGCCACGGGTTGGCTATCGTTGATCCGTACACGGCGCACGCAGCGACGCTTCAATTATTACAAAGCCCAAGCGGAGTACCACAGATGGCGTTCTTCACCGCAGCCAGCAAAGCCGACTTCCAGCACCAACTGCAAGCGGCCCTGGCGCAGCACATCAGCGAGCAGTCCCTGCCACAAGTGGCGCTGTTCGCCGAGCAGTTCTTCGGCATCATCTCTCTGGACGAACTCACCCAGCGCAGGCTTTCCGACCTGGCCGGCTGCACCCTGTCAGCCTGGCGCATCATCGAGCGTTTCGACCCCGAATACCCGCAAGTGCGGGTGTACAACCCTGATTACGAACGTAATGGCTGGCAGTCGACCCATACCGTGGTCGAAGTGTTGCACCATGACTTGCCGTTCCTGGTCGACTCGGTGCGTACCGAGCTCAACCGCCGTGGCTACAGCATCCACACCCTGCAAACCACCGTGCTCAGCGTGCGCCGTGGCGCCAAGGGCGAGCTGTTGGAACTGCTGCCCAAGGGCACCCAGGGCGAGGGCGTGCGCTACGAGTCACTGATGTACCTGGAGATCGACCGCTGCGCCAATGCCGCCGAGCTGACAGTGCTGACCCGCGAGATCGAGCAGGTGCTGGCCGAGGTACGGGTGGTGGTGGCCGACTTCGAGCCGATGAAGGCCAAGCTGCGTGAAGTGGTGGCGCAGGTGGAACAGACCGGCTTTGGTCCTGCCCAAAACGAGAAGGGCGAAGTCAAGGCCTTCCTCGAGTGGCTGCTGGATAACCACTTCACCTTCCTGGGCTATGAAGAATTCACCGTCAAGGGCGACGCCGATGGCGGCCAGATGGTCTACGACGAGCAGTCGTTCCTCGGCTTGCCGCGCCGTCTGCGCGTGGGCCTGACCGCAGAAGAGCTGCGCATCGAAGACTACGCTGTGGCCTACCTCAACGAGCCGCTGCTGCTGTCGTTCGCCAAGGCTGCGCTGCCCAGCCGCGTGCATCGCCCGGCCTACCCGGACTATGTGTCGATCCGCCAGCTGGACGCCGACGGCAAGGTCATCAAGGAGCACCGCTTCATGGGGCTGTACACCTCGTCGGTGTATGGCGAAAGCGTGCATGCCATTCCGTACATCCGCGTGAAGGTGGCCGAAGTCGAGCGCCGTTCGGGCTTCGATCCCAAGGCCCACCTGGGCAAGGAACTGGCCCAGGTGCTGGAAGTGCTGCCGCGCGACGACCTGTTCCAGACGCCGATCGACGAGCTGTTCAGCACGGTCATGGCAATCGTGCAGATCCAGGAGCGCAACAAGATCCGCGTGTTCCTGCGCAAAGACCCGTATGGCCGCTTCTGCTACTGCCTGGCCTACGTCCCGCGGGAAATCTACTCCACCGAAGTGCGGCAGAAGATCCAGCAGGTGCTGATGGAGCGCCTGAAGGCCACCGACTGCGAGTTCTGGACCTTCTTCTCCGAATCGGTACTGGCCCGTGTGCAACTGATTCTGCGGGTCGACCCCAAGAACCGTATCGACATCGACCCGCAGCAGCTGGAACGCGAAGTCATCCAGGCCTGCCGCTCGTGGCATGACGACTACTCGGCACTGGTGGTGGAGAACTTCGGCGAAGCCCAAGGCACCAACATCCTTGCCGAATTCCCCAAAGGGTTCCCGGCCGGTTACCGCGAGCGCTTCGCCGCGCACTCGGCGGTGGTCGACCTGCAGCATGTGCTGAACCTGTCGGAAAGCAAGCCGCTGGCAATGAGCTTCTACCAGCCGTTGACCCAGGTGGGCGAGCGCATCCTGCACTGCAAGCTGTACCACGCCGACACCCCGCTGGCGCTGTCCGACGTGCTGCCGATCCTGGAAAACCTCGGCCTGCGCGTGCTCGGCGAGTTCCCGTATCGCCTGCGCCATGCCAATGGCCGCGAATACTGGATCCACGACTTCGCCTTCACCTACAGCGAAGGCCTGAGCCTGGATATCCAGCAGCTCAACGATACCCTGCAGGACGCTTTCATCCACATCGTCCGGGGTGACGCCGAGAACGACGCTTTCAACCGCCTGGTGCTCACCGCTGGCCTGCCGTGGCGCGACGTGGCCTTGCTGCGTGCCTACGCCCGTTACCTGAAACAGATCCGTCTGGGCTTCGATCTGGGCTACATCGCCAGCACCCTGAACAACCACACCGACATCGCCCGTGAGCTGACCCGGTTGTTCAAGACCCGCTTCTACCTGGCGCGCAAGCTTACCCAGGACGACCTGGACGACAAGCAACTGCGCCTGGAACAGGCCATCCTGAGCGCCCTGGACGACGTGCAGGTGCTCAACGAAGACCGCATCCTGCGACGCTACCTGGACTTGATCAAGGCCACCCTGCGTACCAACTTCTACCAGCCCGACGCAAACGGCCAGAACAAGTCGTACTTCAGCTTCAAGTTCAACCCCAAGCTGATCCCCGAACTGCCCAAACCGGTGCCAAAGTTCGAGATATTCGTCTATTCGCCACGGGTCGAGGGCGTGCACCTGCGCTTTGGCAACGTTGCCCGTGGTGGCCTGCGCTGGTCCGACCGCGAAGAGGACTTCCGTACCGAAGTGCTGGGGCTGGTGAAAGCCCAGCAGGTGAAGAACTCGGTCATCGTGCCGGTCGGCGCCAAGGGTGGTTTCCTGCCGCGTCGCCTGCCGCTGGGCGGCAGCCGTGACGAGATTGCCGCCGAAGGCGTGGCGTGCTACCGCATCTTCATTTCCGGCCTGCTCGACATCACCGACAACCTCAAGGACGGTGGCGTGGTGCCGCCGGCCAACGTGGTGCGCCATGACGATGACGACCCGTACCTGGTGGTAGCGGCCGACAAAGGCACCGCGACCTTCTCCGACATCGCCAACGGCATTGCCATCGACTACGGCTTCTGGCTGGGCGATGCTTTTGCTTCCGGCGGCTCGGCCGGTTACGACCACAAGAAGATGGGCATTACCGCACGCGGTGCCTGGGTGGGCGTGCAGCGCCACTTCCGCGAGCGCGGCATCAACGTGCAGGAAGACCCGATCACCGTCATTGGTGTGGGCGATATGGCCGGCGACGTGTTCGGCAATGGCCTGCTGATGTCCGACAAGCTGCAACTGGTGGCAGCGTTCAACCACCTGCATATCTTCATCGACCCCAACCCGGAGCCCGCTTCCAGCTTCGCTGAACGCAAGCGCCTGTTCGACCTGCCGCGCTCGGCCTGGAGCGACTACGACACCAGCATCATGTCCGAAGGCGGCGGGATCTTCCCGCGCAGTGCCAAGAGCATCGCCATCAGCCCGCAGATGAAAGAGCGCTTCGCCATCGAAGCCGACCGCCTGACCCCGACCGAGTTGCTCAATGCGCTGCTCAAGGCCCCGGTAGACCTGCTGTGGAACGGTGGCATCGGGACCTATGTCAAGGCCAGTACGGAGAGCCACGCCGATGTCGGCGACAAGGCCAACGATGCGCTGCGGGTCAACGGTAACGAACTGCGCTGCAAGGTAGTGGGCGAGGGCGGCAACCTGGGCATGACCCAGCTCGGCCGCGTCGAGTTCGGCCTGAACGGCGGCGCCACCAACACCGACTTCATCGACAACGCCGGCGGCGTGGACTGCTCCGACCACGAGGTCAACATCAAGATCCTGCTCAACGAAGTGGTGCAGGGTGGCGACATGACCGAGAAGCAGCGCAACCAGCTGCTGGGCAGCATGACCGACGAAGTCGCCGGGCTGGTACTGGGCAACAACTACAAGCAGACCCAGGCATTGTCGCTGGCTGCCCGCCGCGCCCGCGAGCGGATTGCCGAGTACAAGCGCCTGATGGCCGACCTCGAGGCGCGGGGCAAGCTGGACCGTGCCATCGAATTCCTGCCGTCCGAAGAGCAGTTGGCCGAACGCCTGGCTGCCGGCCACGGCCTGACCCGCGCCGAGCTGTCGGTGCTGATCTCGTACAGCAAGATCGACCTCAAGGAGCAACTGCTCAAATCGCTGGTGCCGGACGACGACTACCTGACCCGTGACATGGAAACCGCTTTCCCGCCGTCCCTGGTCAGCAAGTTCGCCGAGGCCATGCGCCGCCACCGCCTGAAGCGCGAAATTGTCAGCACCCAGATTGCCAACGACCTGGTCAACAACATGGGTATCACCTTCGTCCAGCGCCTGAAGGAGTCGACCGGCATGAGCCCGGCCAACGTGGCCGGTGCTTACGTGATCGTGCGCGATATCTTCCACCTGCCGCACTGGTTCCGCCAGATCGAGGCGCTGGACTATCAGGTGCCGGCAGAAATCCAGCTCACTCTGATGGACGAGTTGATGCGACTGGGCCGCCGTGCCACCCGTTGGTTCCTGCGTAGCCGCCGCAACGAACAGGACGCCGGGCGCGATACCGCGCACTTCGGGCCGAAGATTGCGCAGTTGGGTCTGAAGCTGGATGAGCTGCTAGAAGGCCCCACCCGCGAACGCTGGATGGTGCGCTACCAAGGCTTTGTCGACGCCGGTGTGCCGGAGTTGCTGGCGCGTATGGTGGCGGGTACCAGCCACCTGTACACCCTGCTGCCGATCATTGAAGCGGCCGACGTTACCGGCCATGAGCCTGCGCAGGTGGCCAAGGCATTCTTCGCCGTGGGCAGCGCGCTGGACCTGACCTGGTACCTGCAGGAAATCAGCAACCTGCCGGTGGAAAACAACTGGCAGGCGCTGGCGCGCGAGGCATTCCGCGACGATATCGACTTGCAGCAGCGGGCGATCACCATTTCGGTCCTGCAGATGGCCGATGCACCGCAAGACATGGATGCCCGCGTGGCGCTGTGGTCAGAGCAGCATCGGGGAATGGTGGAGCGTTGGCGCGCCATGCTCGACGACCTGCGCAATGCCACGGGCACTGACTATGCGATGTACGCGGTGGCCAACCGCGAGCTGGTCGACCTGGCCATGAGCGGGCAGGCAGCGGTGGTGCCGTCCTGAGCCTTGTGGTGAGGTAAAACAAAGCCCCGGCAGTGATGCCGGGGCTTTTTTTGTATGCCTGGGCTGGCCCTTTCGCGGGTGAACCCGCTCCTACAGCGACCTGTGCCAAACCACCGAGCTGGGTCCAACCCCTGATGCGTTTTCTCCTCCGTGTAGGAGCGGGTTTACCCGCGAATACGGTGGCGGCGGCAACGGTGAACGGCCGCTGGAGATTGGCCAGCAGGGCCGGCCCTTTCGCGGGTAAACCCGCTCCTACAGGGGGGGCGGGGCTGTTACTTGAACCGTCTCTCCACGCCTTTTTCGACCAGGATCTTGGCGGAAATCTCTTCCACCGAAAAATGCGTGGAATTGATATTGGGAATGTTCTCCCTGCGGAACAGGCTTTCCACTTCACGCACTTCGAATTCGCACTGGGCAAAGCTGGAATAACGGCTGTTGGGCTTGCGTTCGTGGCGGATGGCGGTGAGGCGGTCGGGGTCGATGGTCAGGCCGAACAGCTTGCTGTGGTGCTTTTTCAGCACCGCCGGCAGCTGCAGGCGCTCCATGTCGTCCTCGGTCAGCGGGTAATTGGCGGCACGGATGCCGAACTGCATGGCCATGTACAGGCAGGTTGGGGTTTTGCCGCAACGCGACACGCCAACCAGAATCAGGTCGGCTTTGTCGTAGTAGTGGGTGCGTGCACCATCGTCGTTATCCAGGGCGAAATTCACCGCCTCGATGCGTTCCATGTAGTTGGAATTGCCACCAATCGAGTGGGATTTGCCCACGGAATACGACGAATGGGCGATCAATTCCTGCTCAAGAGGGGATAAAAACGAAGAAAAGATGTCGATCATGAAGCCATTCGACGTCGCCAGGATCTCGCGGATGTCCTGGTTGACAATGGTGTCGAAGATGATCGGGCGGACCCCATCCCGCTCGGCCGCAGCGTTGATTTGCTGGACCATGGCCCGCGCTTTGTCCGGCGAATCGATGTAAGGACGGGTGAATTTGTTGAAGGGAATGCTCTCAAATTGCGCGAGCAAACTCTGGCCCAGGGTTTCGGCAGTGATACCGGTGCCGTCGGAGATGAAGAACGCGGTTCGTTTCATTTGCGATCTGGGCCTTAAGCTGATGACGATTCTTGGATATGATAAGTTCGGTTTGCCGAATGCGGCTGTCGACATTCTGCCACATTTGCAGCGCCTATTTTCCAGGTACAGGCCACAAACGCCCGGCCAAGTCATAGAAGACAGGCGGGCGCCTTTTGAGCTTTTCCAACACAGTTAGTGGAGAGATCACCTTGGTAGAGTACGTAGTTTCCCTCGATAAGCTCGGCGTCCATGATGTGGAGCATGTGGGGGGCAAGAACGCATCCCTGGGCGAGATGATCAGTAACCTCGCCGGTGCCGGCGTGTCGGTGCCGGGCGGCTTTGCCACTACGGCTCAGGCGTACCGTGACTTTCTCGAGCAGAGTGGGCTGAACGACCGCATTCACGCCGCGCTCGACGCGCTGGACGTTGACGACATCAATGCCCTGACCAAGACCGGCGCGCAGATTCGCCAGTGGGTCATGGAAGCCGAATTCCCGCCACGCCTGGATTCGGAAATCCGTACGGCCTTCGCCGAAATGGCCGCCGGCAACGACAACATGGCCGTTGCCGTGCGGTCTTCCGCCACTGCCGAAGACCTGCCGGACGCCTCCTTCGCCGGCCAGCAGGAAACCTTCCTCAACATCCGTGGCGTCGACAACGTGATCCGCGCAGCCAAGGAAGTGTTCGCTTCGCTGTTCAACGACCGCGCCATCGCCTACCGCGTGCACCAGGGCTTCGACCACAAGCTGGTGGCCCTGTCTGCCGGCGTGCAGCGCATGGTCCGCTCGGAAACCGGCACAGCCGGGGTGATGTTTACCCTCGACACCGAGTCGGGCTTCCGCGACGTGGTGTTCATCACCGGCGCCTACGGCCTGGGCGAAACCGTGGTGCAGGGTGCAGTCAACCCTGACGAATTCTACGTGCACAAGAACACCCTGCAGGCCGGCCGCCCGGCCATCCTGCGCCGTAACCTGGGCAGCAAGGCGATCAAGATGGTCTATGGCGAAGAAGCCAAGGCCGGTCGTTCGGTCAAGACCGTCGAAGTCGACCGCGCCGAGCGCGCACGCTTCTGCCTGACCGATGCCGAGGTCAGCGAGCTGGCCAAGCAGGCCATGATCATCGAGCAGCACTACCAGCGCCCGATGGACATCGAGTGGGCCAAGGACGGTGACGACGGCAAGCTGTACATCGTCCAGGCCCGCCCGGAAACGGTGAAGAGCCGTTCCAGCGCCAACGTCATGGAACGCTACCTGCTCAAAGAGAAAGGCACCGTGCTGGTCGAAGGCCGTGCCATTGGCCAGCGTATCGGCGCCGGCAAGGTTCGCGTCATCAACGACGTATCGGAAATGGACAAGGTCCAGCCGGGTGACGTGCTGGTCTCCGACATGACCGACCCGGACTGGGAGCCGGTGATGAAGCGCGCCAGCGCCATCGTCACCAACCGCGGTGGCCGTACCTGCCACGCGGCGATCATCGCCCGTGAGCTGGGTATCCCGGCGGTTGTCGGTTGCGGCAACGCTACCCAGGTGCTGAAAGACGGCCAGGGCGTGACCGTTTCCTGTGCCGAAGGCGACACCGGCTTCATCTTCGAAGGTGAGCTGGGCTTCGACATCAAGCAGAACTCGGTCGATGCCATGCCGGAACTGCCGTTCAAGATCATGATGAACGTCGGCAACCCGGACCGCGCCTTCGACTTCGCCCAGCTGCCCAACGCCGGTGTCGGTCTGGCACGCCTGGAGTTCATCATCAACCGCATGATCGGCGTGCACCCCAAGGCGCTGCTGAACTATGCGGGCCTGCCTGCCGACCTGAAAGACAGCGTCGACAAGCGCATTGCCGGCTACAACGACCCGGTCGGCTTCTATGTCGAGAAGCTGGTCGAGGGTATCAGCACCCTGGCGGCGGCCTTCTACCCGAAAAAGGTCATCGTGCGCCTGTCGGACTTCAAGTCCAACGAGTACGCCAACCTGATCGGCGGCAAGCTGTACGAGCCAGAAGAAGAAAACCCGATGCTGGGCTTCCGCGGTGCGTCGCGCTACATCAGCGAATCGTTCCGTGACTGCTTCGAGCTCGAGTGCCGTGCACTGAAGCGTGTGCGCAACGAAA
This sequence comes from Pseudomonas sp. FW305-E2, assembly GCF_058782925.1. Lineage (NCBI taxonomy): Bacteria > Pseudomonadati > Pseudomonadota > Gammaproteobacteria > Pseudomonadales > Pseudomonadaceae > Pseudomonas > Pseudomonas sp. FW305-E2. Next base: position 19,126 of record NZ_JBYSYE010000063.1, read on the forward strand.
TGGGCCTGACCAACGTCGAGATCATGGTGCCGTTCGTACGCACCTTGGGCGAAGCCAGCCAGGTTGTCGACCTGCTCGCCGAAAACGGCCTGGCCCGCGGCGACAACGGCCTGCGCGTGATCATGATGTGCGAACTGCCGTCCAACGCCATCCTCGCCGAAGAGTTCCTGGAATACTTCGACGGCTTCTCGATCGGCTCCAACGACCTGACCCAGTTGACCCTGGGCCTGGACCGTGACTCGGGCATCATTGCCCACCTGTTCGACGAGCGTAACCCTGCGGTGAAGAAGCTGCTGGCCAACGCCATTGCCGCGTGCAACAAGGCTGGCAAGTACATCGGCATCTGCGGCCAAGGCCCATCGGACCACCCGGACCTGGCCAAGTGGCTGATGGAGCAGGGCATCGAAAGCGTGTCGCTGAACCCGGACTCGGTACTCGAAACCTGGTTCTTCCTGGCCGAAGGCCAAGGCGCGGCCTGATGCAGTAAAATGCGGGGGGACGTCTGGCGTCCTCCTGCCTGGTTTTTTCCAGGGCGAGCTCCAGCAATGGACCCCGCCCTTTTTTGTGCACCAAGCAACCTTATGCAAAGCAGCAGCACTCTATTCCCCGTGGCCCTGCTCAGTGCCGAGCGCCGCGGCGATCTCAGCGAAGACGTGTATCGGATCAAGGCCGGTAACGGCCCGGACCCCAGCGTCGAGCTCGCCATCACCCGTCTGGGGCTGGCCGACCAGGTTCAGGACCAAGGCGTGCCGGTCATTCTCCTGCACGGCAGTTTTTCCAATCGGCGTTTCTGGTATTCACCCAAAGGGGTTGGCCTGGGCGCCTACCTTGCGCGCGCCGGTTTCGATGTCTGGATCCCGGAAATGCGAGGCCATGGCTTGTCGCCGCGCAACCTTGCCTGGAAGCACAACAGTGTTGCTGCCTACGCCCGTGATGACCTGCCGCTGATCAACGCCTTCGTGCGCGAGCAATCGGGCCAGGCGCCGCACTGGGTGGGCCATTCGCTGGGGGGGACGACATTGGCGGCAGCACTGGGTGGCGGCTTCCTGGAGCCTGGGCAAGTCGCCAGTGTGGCGTTGTTCGGTACCCAGATCAGCCGTGTCTATTGGCCATTGAAAGTGCCGCCGCTGGCTTGGGGCGCGAAGCTGGTGCTCAAGCGTTGGGGACAGATATCCGGGCCACGTTTCAAGCGTGGGCCTGAAGACGAGCCGATAGGCCTCGCCTTGGAGAGCATGCGCTGGCACGGCCTGTTCGGGCGCTTTGGCGACAAGCAGAACGATTGGTGGGCAGGGCTGGCTGAAGTGGATGTACCGCTGCTGGCAGTGGCCGGTGCAGGGGACTTCCAGGACCCGGTGTGGGCCTGTCGCAAGCTGTTCGAGCAGTTGGGCGGCGAGCGCAAGCAGTTCCTGCGGCTGGGTCGTGAAGAAGGTTTCGAGGCCTTTGGGCATGTCGACATGCTGGTGAGCAAGGCCGCGCAGGTGCAGGTGTGGCCGCTGGTGGAGCGCTGGCTGCGCAACCCGCTGCTGCCCGTGCATGCGTCCACTGTCGTTGCGGAACCTGTGCCTGCCAGTTGAGTTTGCTGTACCTGTCATGGCCTCTTCGCGGGTGAACCCGCTCCTACAACGGATTGGTGGTGGACGCACATCGGGGGTGGGACACAGGCCGTCGTGTAGGAGCGGGTTTACCCGC
>NZ_JBYSYE010000064.1:0-20145 GCF_058782925.1 Pseudomonas sp. FW305-E2
GCCGTTTCTCCATCGCCCCCCATGACTGGGACGACCCGTTCAAGCGCATGGTCGCCGCCAGCCGAGGCCATGGCTACTCGCTGTGGACACCGGAGATCGGACAGGCGGTGTACCTGGACGGCTGTGCGCAGTCGTTCACGGCCTGGTGGGGGAACACCGCAGGGAATACACAGCCCCAGCTCGCGGCTGGCGCTAAGGAGAAATAGAGAGTGCATTTCGCCATCTCGCCCCGGTGGCAGCGCCTGACTGGCGTGCGCCCGGAAGAAGCCCCCGCCGTGCTGTGGTCGATGCTCTACGTCATCGCGCTGTTCCTGGCGTACTACGTGCTGCGCCCGATCCGCGACGAGCTGGGCGTGGCCGGTGGCGTGCAAAACCTGCCGTGGCTGTTCACCGGCACGCTGTTGGCCATGCTGGTGGCCAGCCCCTTGTTCGCGCTGGCAGTGCGCAATCTTCCGCGCCGGCAGTTCATCGCCTTGGCCTATCGCTTCTTCGCCGCGAACCTGGTGCTGTTCGCACTGCTGCTACATTTCGCCGAACCCGATGTGCAGGTGTGGATCGGACGCGCCTTCTTCATCTGGGTCTCGGTCTTCAACCTGTTCGTCGTCTCGGTGTTCTGGTCCTTCATGGTGGATCTCTTCGACAGCGAGCAGGGCAAGCGGCTCTTCGGGCTGTTCGCGGCCGGCGCTACGCTGGGCGGTCTGCTGGGTTCGGACATCACATCCAGCTTGATCGCGCACTTGGACCGCTCCTGGCTGATGGCGATCGCCATCGTGTTCCTGGAATTGGCGGTGCTCGCCTCGCGCCGGCATTCCAGCACGCCGTATGCCGCGACAACAACTTGGATCAGCCGCTGGGTGGCGGCATCTTCGCGGGCATGGTCCACACCCTGCGTTCGCCCTATCTGGGCGGATTGGCGCTGTTCATCCTGCTGTACTCGGTCACCTCGACCTTCCTGTACTTCCAGCAGGCCAGTATTGCCCAAGCATCGTTTCCCGACCGGGCGGCCCACACGGCGTTCTTCGCCAACATCGACACTTACTCACTTCGTCTTGAAGGAATGGAATGACCCGATCAATCTGCGACTCATGCACACCAACAACCCCACCTGAACGGTGCAGAGAGGAAGCAAACCGTGGCCTTCAATCGACGTCTCCTCCTGGAGTTCCCTACGAGCGGCTGCGACTGGGGACTCTCCCGGCTCGATAGCACCGCCTGGGAAATTCCACTTTCCGCTTTTTTTACGAACCAGAAGAACTCTACCGCTTCGAAGACAAATTATCGTTGCCCTGGCCCTAAACTTGGCTTTTCGCGATTTCTTGTCTCGTCATTAGGTTCATATCCGTCTCGTTGTAGCGTGTAGAGACTTGTTCCCTGAAGACTCACCTTTATGACGACTCGTTCAACCCTGATGGGCACAGCCCCATCTTCAGCGCCCTCAATGAAAAAGCCAGCGACATCCATGTTGCTGGCGCCCTTGCAGGCGAAAACCTTTAACGTCGCTCAGCCAGGAGATCTGCTTTGGCCTCAAAGCCGTAAACGGACTTGGCTTCCATATACTCCTCCAAGCCCAGCACACCCATCGAGCGGCCAACACCAGATTGCTTGTACCCCCCCATCGGCGTGACTGAGTTCGTTTCCGCACCATTGAATGAGATACGGCCCGCTCGCAGGCCTTTGGCGAATTCGTAACCCCGGTCGCTATCCCTGCTGAAAACGTAACCACCCAAGCCATAAGGCGAGTCGTTGGCAATTTCCAGGGCTTCGGTTTCAGTGGAATATGGGATCACTGCCAGCACTGGGCCGAAGATTTCCTCCCGAGCTATGGTCATGGCGGGCGCTACATCTACAAAGACAGTCGGCTTGGTATAGAAACCTGCGTCGAAGCCTTCCGGCCGCCCTACCCCACCCGAGACCAGGCGAGCGCCTTCATCAATACCCGATTGGATGTGACGCTGGATGCTATCGAATTGAGCTCTGCTCACGATTGGCCCCATGGTCGTCTCAGGATTTTGAGGGTCACCGATGCGGTACTTGCTCACTTCGTCTTGAAGGAATGGAATGACCTGATCAATCTGTGACTCATGCACCAACATACGACTCGGAGCGTGACACGATTGCCCAGTATTGAAGAAGCAGCGCTGGATGTTCCAGCGAGCCGCCTTCTCCAGGTCTGCGTCTTTGAGAACGATGTTGGCAGACTTCCCACCCAGCTCCAGACACACGCGCTTAATAGTGCGTGCTGCTGCTTGCCCTACCTGACTGCCGGCACCTGTAGACCCAGTAAACGAAACCATGTCGACATCAGGATGGCTGGACATGGCCTCACCAATGACGCGACCAGGCCCGTTGAGCAGGTTGAAAACGCCCTTCGGCACACCGGCTTCATGAAGCACTTCTGCGAGCAGAATGGCGCTGATCGGCGAATTCACGCTAGGTTTGGAGACAACAGTACATCCAGCCGCCAGGGCATAAATCACCTTGATGACTTTCGTTTGGATCGGCCAGTTCCATGGCGATATCAGTGCGCAAACTCCGATAGGCTCGCGGCGAACGATAGTTGCACCAACCCTCGATTCAAAGGCATAGCTTTTCAGCAGGTCGCGGGCAACCTTCATGTGACCGACCGGCCCCATGACTTGAGCGCGCGAACTGACTGGTATCCCAACCTCTTGAGCGATCGCAGCTGCGAACTCATCAATACGCGATTCGTAGACTTTGATGATCCTGTCGATCATTGCGATACGCTCATCTGCGCTGGTTAGCGAAAAGGTTTCAAACGCCTTACGCGCAGCTGCAACCGCCTTGTTTACGTCGTCAACTCCCCCCATCGCGATGCTCGCGAACGGAGCCTCAGTCGCTGGGTTGATGAGATCGATGTAGCTCGGGTTAAGCGGGGTCACCCACTCTCCGTCAATGTAAAACTTCTCGTAACGCTGCATTGCACTGACCTCTCTCTGCTCGCTATCAGCTGCTGTGGGTGTAGCCACCATCGCACGCGATGGTTTGGCCAGTGATAAAGGCCGCAGCCGGAGTAGCCAGGAACATCAAAATCCCTACCAGGTCAGTTGGCATCATGCCGCGCGGGATGCATTGCATATTGGCGGTACGCTCACGCAGCTCAAGGGTCGGGTTGACGGTGCGCTCGACTTCAGTAGCCACCATGCCCGGCCGGATGCAGTTAACGGTGATGCCGTAGGGCCCAAGCTCACGAGCCAGAGAGTTGGTCATCCCAATGATGGCGGACTTCGAGGTGACGTAGTGCAGGTAGTTGACAGTGCCCCGCGGCACCGCATCCGAGGAGATGTTGATGATGCGACCGAAGCCCGCTTCCTTCATCGATTTGGCTACTGCGCGAACACAGAGGAACGTGCCAGTTACGTTGACGCGCATGACCAGTTCCCATTGCTCGAGAGGGATTTGATCGAATGGGCGCTTTTCGATGGCGGCGAAAACCGATGCGTTGTTGATGAGCACATCGACACGACCATATGCCTCAATCACGCGGGCAACCATTGCATCCACTGAGGCCTGGTCACCTACGTCGACACGAACGGCCAATGCTTGCCCGCCTGCTTCCTGAATTTCGCCCGCTACGGATTCGGCCTTTTCAGCATTCAAATCCGCGACCACGGCGATAGCACCCGCCGCGCCGTATTGACGAGCCAACTCACGACCAATGCCCTGGCCGGCACCGGTAATGAGGACGACACGCCCGTCGACGCTGAAGCAACGCGCAGAAGCCGGGACACCGGAATCATGAGGAGCATGGGTTACGGTTTGATCAGTCATTTTGGTTCCTGGATTTTGTTATTGGAGGATCACAAACCTGCCGAGCGAGCTACGGCTGCTTGGGCAAATTATTATCACCACAACAACACAGTGTCAATTGGCGGGATTTTTGTAATTTATGATCAATCAAGTGATATCGAGGCTCATCCCTCTCCCATCTCGGCACACCTCCAGCCCAACAGAATGGCTGAAAATCTAGCCATAAAGGCTATCAATCCGTTCGTCTATGACGCTCAGCGGCAACCCTCAACCAGCCCCTCATCAGATTGACAATATCCCACTATGAGAGATAACGTTGATTTATGCAGCATAGTACGCCGCCTGGGCGAGGACGAGCTGGGTTGGCAGCAGTCATGCCGAGCCACTGGCCACTGCATAACTGGTATCACCCGACTAAACCGATGAGGGAATAAAAATGCGGGTTTCGAAAGCTTCAGACACCGATAGCGAACTGGTCGGCACGATGCGTGAGGGCGTGCTTGCCCAGAAACATTTGCTATTTGGTGAGGACGGATCGCCCAACAATTACGACCTGAATATGGGGCGTGCCGGTGAAGGCGGTTGGCGGACTCCAAGGCATCGCCACAATTTCGATCAGGTTCGCTACATCATCAAAGGCTCGCTGCCTTACGCCGAAGGCAAGGTTCTTCAGGAAGGCTGGGTTGGGTATTTCCCAGAGAGCGTCCATTACGGCCCCCAAGACCGTAGCGAAGGGCTCGAAACCCTGGTTCTGCAGTTCGGAGGAGCAAGCGGCTTCGGCTACCTCAGTGTTGCCCAACGCGAAGCGACTAACGCCGTTCTCAACGAGAAGGGGCGCTTCAGCAAAGGCAAGTACATCTACACCGATGCCAACGGCGAGGAGCAAACCATCGATGGTTCTGCGGCGTGCTTCGAACATGCCACTGGCCGCAAGCTGGAGTTTGCAACTCCACGTTATGAAGACGTGATCGCAATGAACCCAGCGGCTTACGACTGGGTTGATCAAGGTTCTGAAGGTGTAGCTGTCAAGTGGCTTGGATCGTTCACTGAGCGAAACGCCCGTATTGCTTTCGTCCGCCTTGATGAGAATGCGGCCTACGGTGCGGGGGAGCATCCATCGATCGAAATATTGTTCCTTGCCAAAGGCCGTGTTGCGGTTGGCGATCAAGAATATGGCCCGGCTACCGCCTTTGAGTTCCTCGCGAACGAAGGCCCTATTGCGATCCGAGCTCTAGAGCCGACCGAGTTCCTCTGCTTTGTGCTTCCGAAATTCTGAACTGCACTGGGGCGGGTTCATCACCGCCCCTTGCTGCCATCAATGCATCTGCTTTCACCATCTCGTCTCCCTGAAGGACTGAATCCAATGCCAGAACCTACAAGAACAATCGAGCTAAAAGACCCTTCTCTGTTGCGTCAACAGAACTACATTAACGGTGAGTGGGTAGGAGCAGACGATGGCGCTGTTCTGCAGGTGCGTAACCCCGCGACCGGAGCGCTGGTGGCGACAATTCCTGCCATGGGCGTGGCTGAAACGCGTCGTGCCATTGAAGCTGCCAACGCAGCACTTCCTCAATGGCGCTCGATGGTGGCTAAAGATCGCGGTGCGATCATTCGCAAAATCGGCCAATTGATGGTGGAGAATCGTGACGACCTGGCAGCGATTATGACTGCCGAACAGGGCAAGCCGTTGGCGGAATCCAAAGGTGAGATCGACTACGCGGCCGGTTTCCTTGAGTGGTTCGCTGAAGAAGGTCGTCGGGTCTATGGCGAAACCATGCCCCCTCATACAGCAGGACGCCGCGTTCTGGTGACCAAAGAACCAATTGGCGTATTTGCTGCGATCACGCCATGGAACTTCCCATCTGCGATGATCACTCGTAAAGCAGGCCCAGGTTGGGCAGCGGGCTGCACCGGCGTAATCCGCCCTGCCAGCCAAACTCCCCTCTCCGCTTTGGCAATCGCCGTACTGGCGGAGCGTGCAGGCATGCCTAAAGGCGTGTGCAACGTAATCACTGGCCCATCGAACGCTACCGGCAAGGAGCTGACCGACAACCCAATCGTCCGTAAGGTCTCGTTCACCGGTTCAACGGAAGTGGGTCGTACTCTGCTCGCGCAATGCGCCCAGACCATTAAGAAAACGTCCATGGAGCTTGGCGGCAACGCACCATTCATCGTCTTCGATGATGCCGACCTAGATGAAGCCGTGAAGGGTGTCCTTGCTTCCAAATTCCGCAATACCGGCCAGACGTGTGTATGTGCCAACCGGATTCTGGTTCAAGACGGCGTCTACGACAGCTTCACTGAAAAACTCAAAGCCGCAGTCAATGCTCTGAAGGTTGCAGATGGCATGACGCCTGGTGCCACCCAAGGCCCCCTGATCAACGAAGCGGCCGTTCTCAAGGTCGAAGAGCATATCGAAGATGCCGTGGGCAAAGGGGCGTTCGTCGTAACGGGCGGAGCACGCCACAGCCTGGGCGGGAATTTTTACCAACCAACAATTTTGGCCAACGTTTCCGTGGATGCGCTTATCTTCCGTGAAGAAACCTTCGGCCCGGTGGCACCACTCTTCCGCTTCAAGACTGAGCAAGAAGCGGTGCAGCTCGCCAATGACACCCCGTTCGGCCTGGCCAGTTATTTCTACACCCGAGATGTGGGTCGAATCTTCCGGGTTAGCGAGGCGCTTGAGTACGGCATCATCGGCGTCAATGAGGGACTGATCTCGACTCCTGAAGTGCCCTTCGGCGGCGTGAAGGAGAGCGGCCTCGGTCGTGAAGGCAGCCGACACGGCATCGATGAGTACTTGGAAATGAAGTACATGGCAATCGGTGGGATGTAACCCTGAATGCCAAACAGGCGGTCGATCACGGCCGCCATGTGAGATCGAAGGTCATCGAAAGTAAAACAAAGCGCCTTGCTGCATACACATGCATCAGGGCGCTTTTTTATGAGTGAAACCTGAGCTAGAGGTTGGTGACGCACTCAGCGCCTACGGGCTACCAACATTGTCAGCAGAGCCGCGCTCAAGAGGAACACTGCGCTGGCCACGAACGTTGCCTGATACCCAACTCCGTCATAGAGCAATCCACCCGCAGTTGCGCCAACTGTAATCGCGAGCTGAATCACAGCCACCATCAGACCACCACCCGCCTCTGCATCCTCAGGCAGCGCTTTTGCGAGCCAGGTGAACCACCCCACTGGCGCACAGGTAGAGACCAAACCCCATCCCCCCAAAAGCACTGCAGTAGGTACAAGCCACGAACCAGCGGCAATCACCGAGAAGGCGATCACGGCCATAATCAAAGGGATGCTCAAAAGGACTCGATGAAGATGCCGGCCAACAAGAGAGCCGACCGTCATCGTTCCCACCAGCCCGGCAACGCCAATGATCAGTAGAAGTATCGAGAGCGTCGGCACATCTACGTGAGTTACAGCCTCCAGGAAGGGTCTAAGGTAGGTGAACAGAGTGAACTGCCCCATGAACAGGAATGCCACCGCCGCCATCCCTAGAGCAACCTTCACGTTGCCCAGGAGGCGCAATGAGCCGGCAGCGGAGCCCGAGGAACGCTCACTCGGCATGCTTGGCAAAGTGAACGCTTGCCAAATCAAAGCGAGAACCGCGAGAGGCACCACACAGAAGAATGCGCCTCTCCAGCCAATAACGCCCCCCAAATAACTGCCGACTGGTGCAGCAACGGCCGTTGCTAAAGCCGTACCTCCTTGCATAACAGCAATCGCTTTTGGCACGAGCTCTTCGGGCGCAATTCGCATCATCACTGCAGTGGACATCGACCAGTAACCGCCAATCGCAATACCAAGCACCGCCCGCCCAACCATGAGGACTGTGTAATTAGGTGCGAAGGCCACCAGACCGCCTGAAACTAGCATCAACGCCGTCGTTGCCAGTAGGACAGGCTTGCGATCAATCCCTCGAGTCATCGACGCCAGGAGAAGGCTAGAGACTACGGCGAAAAAGCCCGAAATTGAAATCGCCTGGCCAGCCTGACCTTCGGTCAGTGACATGTCGGTGGCTATCGGAGTGAGCAGGCTCGCTGGAAGAAACTCTGAGGCCACCAAAGCGAAAGCGCAGAGCGACATCGCAAGTACGGCACCCCATATTTGCCGGGTGATCCGCTGGGCTGGTAAAGCAGTGCTGCTCATAAAAATTCTCGAGTTGCGTGAGATCTTCAAGCGAACGCACCAGGCTCAGCTGGATGCCGAACCTGGTCAGTCGCTATCTACAGGGGGGACTATTTGAGATTGGCCTGGAAGAACGACGTCAGCTTGCCGAAGGGAATCAAGTCGACGCGGTCATACAGGTCGACATGTCCAGCATCTGGAACGATTACCAGCTCTTTTGGTTGACCTGCCAGACGATACGCTTCATCGCTGAATTCACGAGAGTGGGCACCCTCGCCGGCGATGAACAGCATCGGGCGCGGGGAGATGGTCTCAATGTCATTGAAGGGATAGAAATTCATGAACCTGACATTGCTAGTCAGCGTTGGATGGGTCGTCAGCAGAGGTGACTGACCTTCCGGCGTGAACTGACCACGGGGAGTACGATAGAAATCATAAAACTCACGCTCAATGGCATTGGAGCTTTCAGTCAACTGATCGACCGTGCCACTGGTGTACTTAGTTTCCCCTCCTGCGAACTCGACATCTCGCTGAGCGGCAGCCTCTGCAATGGCTTGCTTCCTCTGCTCAACCGTCACGGCATGCTTCAGACCATTCCGGTTCGCGCCGCCCATGTCATACATGCTGACCGTGGCAATGGCTTTCAAGCGAGGGTCGATCTTCGCCGCGCTGATGGCAAAACTGCCGCTCCCACAGATGCCCAGAACACCAATTCGATTGCGATCAACAAAGCCTTGTGAACCTAAATAATCAACAGCAGCACTGAAGTCCTCTGCATAAATGTCCGGTGACACCAGGTTTCGAGGTCGACCGTCGCTTTCGCCCCAAAATGAAAGGTCAATCGCAAGGGTCACAAAGCCCTGCTCCGCCAGTTTCTGAGCATAGAGGTTCGAGCTCTGCTCCTTCACCGCCCCCATAGGGTGCCCGACGATGATGGCGGGATGCTTTGCGTTGACGTCCTGTTTTTTAGGAAGGAACAGGTTGCCGACGGTAGTCATCTGGAACTGATTTTTGAATGTGACCCGTTCAAAAGAAACCTGCTCGCTCCTGTAGAAATTGTTAGCCCCATGCGACATGTCAGCGGCTTCGGCACCTATTGAGCCGGCCATTAGGGTCATCGCTGTAATCAGATGCTTCATGGACGTTTACCTTTCTACTCGGAGTGATGTGAAGTGAGAGAGCTCTGGCAGCAATGTTGCTCAGAGATCTCTTCTGGAACACATCATCCTCGCGCAGGCCGGAACATCAGTAGAGCAAATGGATAGTTTCCTTGCCTAATTCTCTAGCTACTGCTGGTCATGCATGGACACCTGCGATCTGTGAGGCGTAGAGTTTTTTGCAAGATCACTGAGACCAGCCTCATGACCAGCCCAATGCCAATAACTGCCCCCGCTACCGCATCATCCTCGCTATGCAGGATCATCAGCGCCCATGCGCCCACCACAGGAGACTTCGGAACCCCGATCGGGAATCTCAGCGTCTACAGGCGCAACGAGCCGGCCCCTCTAGTTACCTGCATCGTGGAGCCAAGCATCGTCCTGGTTGTACAAGGGGCAAAGGAATTGGTGATTGGGAGCGATGCATATCCCTATGACACGTCGCGATTTCTGGTCACCTCTCTGAACATCCCGGCCACGTCAGCTGTGACAACTGCCAGCGAGGCCGAACCGTGCCTCGGGCTCGTGTTAAAGCTCGACTTACGAATGCTCGCCGAGCTAATCGCCCAGGATGGCCGTCTGCCTGTCAGCAACCAGCCTGTAAATGGAAGCGCTGGCGTCGGCACCCTCAGCCCCAAGCTGATGGAGGGTTTCAGACGGTTGATTGAGTTACTAGAGGAGCCCGATGCGATACCAGTGCTGGGCCCGCTGATCCAGCGAGAAATTCATTATCGACTTCTGTTAAGTGATCAAGCACCGCTACTCCGGAGCATCGCTTCGGTGGGCAGCAAGGGGCACCGTATTGCAAAGGCTATCGACTGGATGAAGCTCAACTACGCCGCGCCGCTACGTGTAGAGGAATTGGCATCGCAGGTTCAGATGGGACTCTCGACCTTCCATCAACACTTCCGGCAACTCACAGCGATGAGCCCTCTGCAGTACCAAAAGTGGCTGAGGTTGAACGAGGCGAAGCGATTGATGCTCAACGAAAACCTGGATGCTGCTACGGCTGGTTTTAAAGTGGGTTATGAGAGCCCATCGCAGTTCAGTCGCGAGTATGGGAGGCAGTTCGGAATCCCTCCGAAACGTGATATCGCTGAGTTACGGCAAAGCGCTAATCGGCCGGAGAGCAACGGACGGTGATGCCGTAACCTGTTGGATAATATCCAAATGAGTAGTTGAACATGGACTCACCGATGATCATCCGAAGAATGCTATCCCTTTCACATCCTCTTGCAGTCAGTCAGTGCAATCTTGGCCTAAAGATCCTTGCGCTAGTGTATGGGTTGGGAACACTTGCGATGGCCAGCACACTTCCAGCCGTTGCCGCGGACACCCTCCCGAGCAGCAGACCTTCCATAACTGTAGATCAAGAGAACCCTGATATATGGATGTCGGTGGGTGATAGACAATTCGCGATGATTCTGGATGATTCTGGATGATTCAGAAGCTGCTCGAGCTTTTGCCGAAATGCTGCCCCTTACACTCAACATGGCTGACCTCAACAGCAATGAAAAATATGCTGATCTTCAATCACCCTTGCCGATAAGCGTTTCTAACGTAGATACGATCAACAGAGGCGATGTCATGCTTTATGGGTCGAAGACCTTAGTTATCTTCTACAAGACATTCCAGACCAGCTACTCCTATACCCGGATTGGACGCCTTAGAGATCCAGATGAGCTTGCTAAAGTGCTGGGTCGAAGATCAGTCCAGATTGAGTTTACCCGGGCGATGCCGCAGAGCCTCTAGCACAACCTTGAACGCAGCGGTTTGCTGCCGACGCGTTGGATAATATAGGTGATAGCCAGGGAAGCTTTCAGACCATGCCCCTAAGACCTCACTAAGCGCTTGTTGAGTAAGGTGCGCTTGCACTAACTCATTGGGTAATTGAGCCAGTCCTATCCCGGCCAAAGAAGCATCCAGGATTTGCATCACACTGTTCATGATCAGTGGGCCCTTGACCCTAACCCGAAACTCGCTACCGTCACGGGTGAATTCCCATGGATAGAGTCCTCCATGGGAGGGCAGCCGCAGATTAATGCAACGGTGACCAGTCAGATCTTCTGGTTGCGTGGGCGCACCATACCTCTCAAGGTAATCGGGTGAGGCGACAGTCACCATTCGCATCGGAGGGCCAATCGGGACGGCAACCATATCTGCATCGATTATCCCCCCCAATCTGACGCCGGCATCGAAACGCTCGGCGACGATATCGGTCAAGCCGTAGTCAGTAATCAATTCGACCGTTATCTCGGGGAATTCATCAAACACCGTTTTAAGTCGCGGCCAAATCACCTGGCGGGCTGCAAATTCATCAGCCGTTATGCGCACCGTCCCGGAAGGTCGCTGCCGATAATCAGCCAAAGCTCCAAGATGATTCTCGATCTGATCCAAGAGCGGAGAAATTTCTTGCAGCAGCTTCTCTCCGGCTTCAGTGCGGGTGACGCTGCGGGTGGTACGTGTCAACAGCCGAACACCCAGCCGCTCCTCAAGGCCTCGAATAGTCTGGCTCACGGCAGATGGTGATACCCCAAGATAAGCCGCAGCACGCGTGAAATTTTTTTCTCGCGCAACCGCAACGAAGACCACCAAATCACCCAAGCTATCTGTCAGCATTGTTAAGTATCACTTCAAACCGATTTAACCATTTTGCGGATTATCATATTAAAGCGCTGAAGCTAGAATCTTGTCACTACAATCGCAATGAGGTGCCTGAGATGAGTGACATCGATTTGACCACCGCCGATATGCAAATCCAAAGGGCGGGTTCGAGCAAAGCGATCCCCGGCCCAGCCGAGTGGTTCACCGGTCGCGTCTGCATCGACCGGATTTTCACGGCCCCTGCGCCTGCACGGGTTGGGGTGGCAGTCGTCAACTTCGAGCCAGGTGCTCGCACGAATTGGCACACCCACCCATTGGGCCAAACTCTGCTGGTGACCGATGGCGTGGGTTGGACTCAATGCGAAGATGGCCCAAGAACCGAGATACGGGCGGGAGACCTTATCTGGTGTAACTGCGGACGCAGGCATTGGCATGGTGCTACCGATACGACAGCAATGCAGCACGTAGCGATTAACGAATCGCTTGATGGTAAGCCGGTCGACTGGCTTGAGCCGGTGACTGATGAAGTGTACCTAAACGGCCCAGTCGAAAAAAACTGATTGTTATGGGCAGATATAAGCGGCCCACAGGTCAAGGAAGATGCCGGTCGCATCCTCTGGCGCCGAGGTTCGGCTCCAACCATCAGAAACATCTCCATAAATCGATGGGGCAACACCCAGACTTATTGACGAAGAGGAAACGCCGTGAAGTATTTTTGGCTGACAAATGCACTTTGCCTGGGGGCCGTTCAAACACCTCTAGCTCTGTCGGATGAACAAAGTAAATCACGTAGCCAACAAATTATACGAGCTGGCTCCCAAGCCTCCATAACAGGCTCTGAAAAATTCTTTACTGGGTCGGTTCGAATTGATCCAGTATGGCCATCTGACTCAGGGATCAGCGCATCTGGGGCGCAGATTACCTTTGAGCCTGCTGCGAGGACTCTGTGGCACACCCATCCAGCGGGACAGCGCTTCGTGGTCACCTCTGGGGTGGGCCTGACTCAAGAATGGGGAGACCCTGTTCAGCTGATTCGCCCTGGAGATGTGGTTTATTGCCCTCCCACTCTGGCATGACCCACCTAGCTGTCACAGCGACTAAAGACGGAAAAAACGTGAACTGGTTGGAGAAAGTAACTGATGAGCAGTACAACGCCCAGCACGAGCAGTAAGAAAAGGCTTGCCGTCCAAAGCGCTGTTCTTGCACTAGGACTCTCCATGAGTGCATTCACCTACTCTGCGCTGGATCAACAAGGCGGTCTCATGAATCAGTCGAAATCTCACCTCAAGTCGTTAACCCCCCAGCAGCAGGCCATTATCATAATCTCGACCTTCGCCGCAGCCGGCGACATGTCCGGGCTAAATGCCGCGCTTAACCAAGGGCTAGGTGCCGGCGTGAAAATCAGTGACGCGCGAGAGGTACTGATACAGCTCTATGCCTATGCGGGGTTTCCTCGCAGTCTCAACGCCATCACGGAGCTTATGAAGGTTCTGGAAGCGAGAAATCAGCGGGGAATTCACGACGAACCTGGGTTGGAGCCTAGCCAGCCGATCCCCAAAGGCGATGACTTACTGGTTGCTGGGACAGCGAACCAAACCACGTTAGCAGGAAGTGTCGTTCAAGGGCCGCTATTCGACTTCGCTCCAGTCGCAAATGAGTATCTGCGAACCCATCTCTTCGGCGATATCTTCGAGCGCGACAATCTCGATTGGAAGACGCGCGAGCTTGCTACCATCGGCATGCTTTCTGCTCTGTCAGGCGTCGAGCCTCAATTGCAGGCTCATATGAGAATGAGCATGAATACTGGATTGACCGAGCGGCATCTGTTGGAGCTTTGCCAACTCTTAGGCGAACGTGCCGGTATTGAAAGAGCAGACCGAGCGAAGCAAGCCTTACAGCGCCACCTAGCGAGCATTCGCTGACGTTCCTTACATCGTGACTGTTAGGGCGTTTGCTTCTCAAGTAGCCGACTTAAATCTAAGGGCAGCAGGATGTAGCTCTTCTTCTCGCTTAATAGAAAAACA
This sequence comes from Pseudomonas sp. FW305-E2, assembly GCF_058782925.1. Classification (NCBI taxonomy): domain Bacteria; kingdom Pseudomonadati; phylum Pseudomonadota; class Gammaproteobacteria; order Pseudomonadales; family Pseudomonadaceae; genus Pseudomonas; species Pseudomonas sp. FW305-E2. Next base: position 13,691 of record NZ_JBYSYE010000064.1, read on the forward strand.
GGCCCGAAGGCCTGTTTTTGCGTTTACAGAAGCTGGATACCGATCACTTCATGACGGTGGCAGGGCTGTGATCAACCTTGGCATCTGCCTCTGAATCCTTTGGGGCGTCAACAGGGATTGGCTTGGTGAGGTTGCCAGCAAAAATCATCAACAGAGTGACGAAAATGTACATGCCAGAAATAGCACCAATTACTCCACCAATTCCGTAATTGTTGAACAGTCCAAGCACGACGAACGGTGAAACAATCAGCCCAAGTCGACCGCAGGTCTGAGCCACACCGCCGCCACGGAAACGGTAAGCGGTAGGGAAGAACTCTGGCGTAGCTCCCAGGCTGAGTACCAAGAACGAGGCCACCATTGCCACCAGGAAGAAACCACAAATCAGGACGAATGTCGGCGTGGCCATGAACGGATAGATGCCCGCCATGATCGCGCAAAGGGTACCAAACATCACAATGCCCCAACGCCGACCAATCCGGTCGCCAATGAACATGCACAGCAATGGCCCCGCGACATAACCTGCCATCATGGCCGCGTTGAAGCCCAGAGACTTCGAGATGGTCATGCCTTGGCTGACAAAGAAGGTCGGCATCCAGCCGGTTACGCTGTACGAACCAAATAGGCATGTAACCGCCAAAATGATCGCCATCAAGGTTCGTGGGAAGACCTTTCGGGTGAGCAATACGGTGATCGGCACCCACTTCGCCGGAGCTGCATAGCCAGGAGTTGCACTGACACTTACCGGTACCGCATCAGGTGCCGGCGAAGTTACCCCTGCTTCCGTCTCGATCTTCTGCATCACCGCTTCGGCTTCATCGTAGCGACCGCGGGATTCAAGCCACCGCGGCGACTCTGGTAAGGAACGACGTAGCCACCAGACGATGAGGGTACCAATACCAGCAATGATGAACATTGCACGCCAGCTGAAAGCGGGAATAACCCACATGCTGATCAGCGACGTCATTGACACCCCGGCACCGGCGAAGATACCGAGCATACCCAGGTAGCGGCCTCGCTTGTGAGGTGGGAAAAACTCGGTGATCAGGCCATAGCACATCACGTACTCAGCCCCCATGCCTACACCCTGCAGCCCTCGAATCGCAATCAACCACGGCATGGAAGGAGCAAGCGAACAACAGAGCGCCAAGATACCAAATAGCGCCAGGTTGAACTGGAAGGCAAAACCGCGTCCGAATCGATCACTCATCCAACCGGCAAGTGCCGCACCAATCGCCAGGCCTATGAAGGTTGCCGACAGGAACATGGAGTTGAGCTCGAGCGTGGAATAGCCAGATTGGAGCAACGACGCCAACACGGAGCCAGCAAGGGTGTTGTCGAAGGAATCGAAGAACATTCCCAGACCAACGAGCCAAATCACTCGACGGTGGAATCGGCTGATCGGCAGGTTATCCAGTCGAGCAGCGGCGTTAACGATTTTCATGGACGCCCCCAAGGCTAACCACCACTTGAAACTCGCTGAGCTCATTTCGTCCATTGCGGCTCTGCGCAGCGCATCGCTGCGAAGGGGGTTTGGAAGAAGAATACATTGTCATGCGTCTCTCCAGATTTTTTGTTGTTGTTGTTGTGTAGGGCGGCATCCCTGCTGCAGCCGATTGATTTCAACTGCATTTACTTGCGATCTCTGCGACCGCTTTTCTGGACATACAAGGACTTATGTCACCGCCGGCAGAGCCGAGCAGCGCTTTCGCTTCATGCGATTTTTTTCAACCTGAGTACAGACCGGCAGCCCTCGCGCGCTGAACCGCCAAGCCGATCACGAAATCCAATTTCGGGGTTTCAACACCTGCTAAGCGAGCAAGCTCCAACGGCATCTGCAACATGGCATCGACCTCCATAGAGCGCCCAAGCTCCAGGTCTTGCAGGATGCTTTGCTTGTGTTTTGAAACAGAGAGCTTGGGCAAGCCAACGTATGGATCGCCAGGATCACAACCCAGCGCCCGCGCGATGGCTGCACCCTCCTCTGCCATTCTCCGAGCGAAGCCCGCCACAGCGTCGTTGCACAATGCATCCTTCATCGCCGACCCAGTCAGGATGCCCAACGATCCGCCGACCAAGTTCATCAAGAGCTTGGCCCATACGGCATCACGGATTTTCGGAGTTACTTCAGCGTCCATACCGCCATCTCGAAGAACAGAGGCAAGAGCCTCCAGCCGCTCATCCGCGACTCCGTCGGGACGGCCGAACACCAGACGATTCTGAGGGTTCTGCACAGTGATGTGCCCTGGGGCTGTAACCGTACAAGCTGTGTAGGCCACGGCCCCAACCGCCCGCTCTGGACGCACCGTATTCCAAAGCGCTGCATTGGGATCGATGCGTGGCAATTGAGTGCCATCCAGCGGCCCGCCGCTGCCGTGGAAAAACCACCAAGGAATGCCATTCATCGCGAACAACACCAACGTGTGGTCACCCAAGAGAGGGGCAATACCTTGAACCATTTGTTCGAGGGCTGGGGCTTTCACAGCCACGATTACAACGTCTTGCGGCCCTAAATCAGTCGCCGACTCACTGGCGAATGGATGAACGTGAAGCAAACCTTCAGGAGTCTGTACACGAAGCCCATCGACTTGGATTGCAGACAACTGACTACCGCGGGCAATGACCGATACTTCAGCCCCACCTTTGACTAATCTCGCTGCCAGGTGACCGCCGACAGCGCCGGCGCCATAAACACAAACTTTCATAATCCTCACCCTTTCGAAGAGCCTGCTGGAGCGTGCAGGAGCACGTCAAACACGAGCAGAAAGCGTTACTGGGTCACGCAAACTGCATGCGTTTTTGAGTGGCCGCAGCCACGAGGAAAGTGATGTCATTACCCGTTGAGACATACTGGGCTCCCATCGCAAGCAGCTTCTTCATCTGCTCAGGATGATTACCAAGGCCACCTACACCAAGCACCTTCTTATGCGCACGGCAGGCCTCCAAGGTTCGCAAGAAAGCCTCTTGCACTTGGGGGTGGTCGACTTGCCCTGGCAAGCCCAACGCGGTACTCAAGTCACTCGCGCCAACCAGAAGGATGTCGATGCCCTCGACCGCCGCAATTTCGTTAACGGCGGCCAGGCCTTCTGGCGACTCGATCATCGCAATGATCAAGCTGGCATCGTCCAGCTGACGCGTTGTCTCTGCTGACGGCATGGAACGGTAATGCATTTGTGGTGGCGCACCGGCGACTGAGCGAAGCCCAAGCGGCGGATGCTTGGCCGCTCGAACCACCGCTTGAGCGTCTGCTGCCGACTGCACACTCGGTACAACAATGCCCATGGCACCCGCGTCCAGCACACGCGTGATGAAATGCGGGTCGACACCAGGTACACGAACTAAAGGTGTGACACCCAAGCCAATGCAAGCCATGCAGATATGGCCAGCGGCATCCAGAGGGAAACTGCTGTGCTCCATGTCGATGTAGATCGAGTCAAAACCAGCCGTGTAAGCAATGCTGGCAATGTCGACTGTGCGTACCAGCCGCACCGTCATCGAATAGACAGGTTCGCCGCGGGCGAGCTTTTCCTTCAGAGGATTGCGAAGGCGTTTGTCTGCTGAATTCATTTTTCTTGTTCCCGTCAGCAACGAAGATGAGAGCCACAAACACCCTGGGCTAGGTCGTGAGGTACGTAACCCAGGGGCCGTGGCGCGCGACTAGCCGGTAGCAGTAACCCGCTGAGAACGGCTACCCGTCGCGCAAATTCAATGTATCTCGCATAATGGGATTTAGTCAATTGCATGCGCGAGCAAAAAACACCTTCACAGGTGCATATCCAATGCAAGTTCATGAGTATCTAACTGTTTTTGTTGATTTTTTTGAAAGATGAGATCGTCAGATCTGAAGACGGACCAAACAATCACATTATCTCTAATTGTGACATTGACAGAATTTTTCTGAACAACCTCGGAGGGCGGCGTTAAGAATCACAGACAGCCGCTAGCGGGCCGCTGCATAAACGCAGCGACCCAAGGTGGGAGAGGTGATGCCAGCTTTCGCCGACTCGACAGAAGTGATTAGAGAGACGGCGAGTCGGAGAGTAGATGTGGGTTTGCCTGTGCAAGCCGATTCGAGATCTCACGAGCTGCACGCTTCACTGAAAGCACTGCTCGCTTGAAGTCGACATCTCGGCGCTCGCGCTCATCCCAAGCTACGCCCAAGCTACCCAAAACCGCGTTGTGGTCATTAAAAATCGGGGCCGCTACCCCAAAGACGCCGGGATTGAACTCTCCCTTAGTAACCAGGTGACCATCCTTGCGGATTTTGCTCAGGCCGCTTCGAAACTCATCCCAGTTCTGCCCCAAGCCTGCTTCCATGATTTCAGCCTGGCTCCGGCTGAAAATGCTCTTCAACCGATGGTGCGGGAAATGCGCCAGGATGACTTTAGACACAGCCCCCTTGAACAGGGGACGACTCTGCCCCCTGCAGAACCTATTTTCTGGACTGAGTGGAGCACGGTGCTCTCGAATGCACAGTACAGAGTCACGGAATACCGTGCAGAGCAGTGAAGAGTGGCCAATGGTATCGACCAGTTCTTCAAGAACCCCCTTGCTGGCTTGCAGGAGGGGGTCAGTGTTACGAATCTGTAGATCCAATTCGATGATCCGCGGGCCGAGGACGTAGTAACCGTTACCTGCGGCGCTCAGCAAACCCGACGAATGCAGAGCTTTGATATAGCGATAGCCAGTAGATCGCGAAGTCTCGAGGGCCTCGATGAGCTCAACTGTTGACCAGGCCGGCTTTGACTCGCTGAATAGGTCGAGGATGCTAAGCATCTTGGTAAGACTGCTTCCTCCATCTCGGCCATGATCGCCATTCTCAACCTCAAATTTCTCGTCTTGCAACGCTTCACTCTCCATCGCCACCCCCTCTAAATCGGCTCAGCCGCTCGGATCTTCACCGCACCGTCAGCCTTCAGTCACCGAAGCTAAATCGACCTGCAAGGCATAACCCAACAGCCGATTTTTTTGTAGTTAATGCTGCAATATAGGATTTGCACAAATTATAGTCAACGTAAGCTCAATGGCCATCATCAGCATAGGCCCGATGCGTAGTTCATCTGCCACCAAGACCGCCACCAAAGCCAGTAAAAGCGGGCCATAGAGCCGATTTCATCACGGTTATCAAGGTGGAATCTGCTGCCTATCCCGGACAGCATCCGCCCGCGAAAAAACGTTTGATAAATCCCAAATGGTGAGTATTATTAAAAACAGACGTGCCATAGGAAGGATGCTAGCAACCGTTCACGGCACATACTGCGAATAAGAACAATTTTTGACTGAAGGAAAACGCGATGAAAGCAGTTGTGTTTCTGGGTGAAGGCAAGCTTGAGATCCGCGAGTACCCAGACCCGGTACCGGGCCCAGATGAGGTCGTCATTCGCATGAAAGCCTCTGGCATGTGCGGCAGCGACCTTCACCACCTCCACGGCCCCAAACGCAGCGAATCTCAGATCGTCATCGAGGGCCATGAGCCATGTGGCGTCGTCGAGATGGTGGGCAGCGCTGTTTCGCCAAAGGAAGCCAAAGTCGGCGATCGAGTCATGGTGCACCACTATGACGGCTGCCGCACCTGCCAATACTGCCGTTCCGGCTGGACACAATTCTGCCCCACTGACCGCACCGTTTTCGGCGGACTGGATGGCGATGGCGGTCATGCCGAGTTCATGAAGATCCCGGCCCACACGCTCATCAAACTGCCAGACGAGCTCTCCTTCAAAGCTGGTGCAGCCATCTCCTGCGGTAGCGGCACTGCCTTCGGGGCAATCAAGCGTGTCGGACTGAGCGCTGACGATACCATTGCTATCTATGGGCAAGGCCCGGTCGGATTGAGCTGCACCCTCCTCGCAAAAGCTTTCGGTGCGCGCGTAATTGCACTGGACGTTGAGCCATCTCGCCTGGAAATGGCCAAGAAGTTTGGCGCTGATTACGTCATCAACTCGCGTGAAGAAGACCCAGTGGCCGCAGTACGCGCCCTGACTCGCGGCGGCCAAGGTGCTGACAAGTCGATTGAATGCAGTGCTAATGAAACAGCTCGCCGGCACGCAGTGGAGTCGATCCGCCGCTGGGGCTCAGCCTGCCTGGTGGGTGTATTCGGCAAGTTTGAACTGGATAGTTCGGAAATCATTCTCCTGCAAAAGACTGTCCTGGGCTCGCTGACCTTCAGCAAAAACCTTCAAGAGGAATGCGCCCTGTTCGTTGCAGAGCGCGGCCTGGACGTCGACTCGCTGTTCACCCACGAGTTCCGCTTGGAGCAAGCAGAGGAAGCTTACGACCTGTTCGACAAGCGCAAGATTGGTAAGGGCGTGTTCATGTTCGACTAACGCCTCGCTGTTGAAGGCGAGCCATTCCTTGATGGCATCGCCTCCAGAGGCCAGCCCAAACGAAAAGATCTTGTGCAAGAGGCGAATCATGTCAGCAGACAACCAAACCGTAACGCTGTGCGCTGAGGCTCAAGC
>NZ_JBYSYE010000065.1:0-19774 GCF_058782925.1 Pseudomonas sp. FW305-E2
GAGCAAAGCCCGCCCCAGTGGCGAACCCCAGTTGATCAACCCGTGCCCGGCATCCGCCTCATCCTCGCCTACCAGCCGCACCACCTGCTCCTGGTCATGCGTGTCGACAAACCGCACCCGGCTACCAATCTGTACCTTGCTATGCGAAGTCGCCGCCGGTACCACCTGTGCGCTTTGCACCCGCGCGCTGAAGTAGCGCAGATCCCGCTCGGTATCGGCCAGCCGTTGCTTGTCGCCCTGTTCGCCCTGCGCCTGCAGTTCGCTGCGCAAGGCATTCAGCTCGGCCACCCGCGTCTGCAGCTGGCGCAGGCCGCTGGCCGTCACATAGTTGGGCTGTTCGCTGATGCGCCGCTCGACCGGCTGGTCGGCCTGGTCGGCGGCTTGGTCTTCGTTGACGAATGCTCGGCTCATGTAGGGCCTCCTTGTGCATGAGACCATCATGGCAGGCCGCCGGTTTAAAGGAATGTCCGTTTGCGACTCAATTGTGGCGATAGGCCTTGGCAGCGCCGCGGTCCTTTTCCTGTTCCCACTCGCGGTCGCGCTGGTCCCAGAAGCGCTCGTGGTATTGGCGCTGTTCTTCGCTGTTCTGCATGGCGTGACACTGGCGGAAGCCATCGTCCCAGCCGGTTTCGTACTGACGCTCGTGCAGGTAGCGCGGTACGTTTTTGCGAAAGTTGCCCACCATCAGCCCGGCCGCCTGGCGGCCACTGCTGCAGCCGTCCTGGAAGCCATCCGCATAGGCGGGCGGGTAACCGTGGTTGACCATCTGCTCGTGGGTGGTTTCGCAACCTGACAGCAACACCGCAATGCACACGCCGAACCAGTACCGCGACATAGCCACAAAGCCCTCCAGTTGATGATGGGAAGTCTAGGTGGCGGTTTGTCGGGTAGGTGTCAAAACAGTGTCAAAGAGTTGGTTCAGTCACACTGCTTTACTAGCCTAACTGGCCAATTCGCGGGCAAGCCCGCTCCCACAGGTACTTGCACAGGCCTCGAATCTTGTGGGGCCCTGTGGAAGCGGGCGTGCCCGCGAAAGGCCGCAAAGCGGCCTCAGTAGTGATACCACTTCAGCTCCAGCATCACCTCGTTTTGCGCCGTAGCCAGGTGGCTGAACTCACGCGAGGCGCTCAACCGAAGACCAAGGTTCTGGCTGATTTCCCACTGCTGGTTCAGGCTTACACTGCGTCGCACTTCGCCGTTGGTGAAGTAATCGCCCTTGGCCTCCAGCGTCATGTTGCCCAGTCCGTTGCGCCACAGCAGCCCGCCATTGAAGCCAGCCGCCGGGGCAATGAACTGAGCGAAGTCGTTGTGATGCTCGACCCGCACCGTGCCCAAGGCAAATCCCAGCAAACCGTCGGCCAGCTGCCAGGTGCCGCCAGCGCCACCATTCACATGGCTCACCAGCACTTCGTCATCATGCTTGCCCGGCACCCGCTCCAGCCCCCCAGCCACTTGCCATGACCAAGGCTTGAGCAGCTCGTTACGGGGTGTCAGTGAACGGATGGTGGCCAGGTCCAGGCGCTGCACCTGCCAATCGTTGCCTTCGTACTGGCGCAGCTTCAATTGCAGGATTTCGATCTGTGCGCCCAGCGGGAAGCCATAGGCGTTGTCATTCAGGTCGTGGTAGGCCATGCGCAGGCCATATTCGGCGTAGGCGCGGTCTTCACGGGTGCCCACGCCCAGTTGCCAGGTGCGCGAGTCATGGCCATCCTCGGGCAGGCCGGGGCGCTCGATCTGCAGGGGCGGCGGCGGGTTGCCGTTGATCGCCCGCAGCAACTCGAAGCTGCGTTTGGCCTGCCCTGGGTCGCGTTCCTGGCCATTGGCCCGATACCGCTCAAGGCGATACGCGGCATCTTGCACCAACGCTTGGCGTTCGCGAGGCAGGGCCTGGAATTCAGGGCTTTGCAATTGCGCAGTGTCGGCGCTTACAGCCAGCACCTGGCGCTTTTCGTTGGGGTCGAGTGGCTCGGCCCTGGCCAGCAATTCACGTTCGCGAGAGGGGCGGTAGGTTTCGCTGGCGACCAGGCCGGACTGCTTCACGGCTTTCACCGTGTCGGTGGGAATGGCGGTCAGCGGGAACTGAGGCGTCAGGTCCAGGCTTGGCCGGGCCACTTGCAGCAGCTCCAGCAGGCGATACGAGCAGTTTTCGTCGAAGAAGAAGTAGTCGAACTGGATCTGCTTCAGCTCCCACACATGCTCGACCATACGTCCGGTTTCTTCGGGGGTCAGGTCCAGCTGGTATTCCCACAGGTCGCGGTTTTCCAGGCTGCGGTATTCGGACAGTTTTTCCTGGTAGGGCATCAGCGCGAACAGCCCCGGGTAGCCACCCATCAGGCCTTTCCAGGCGTACAGGATGCTGTTGTCGCTGCCTTCGATATAGGCACCGAAGTTGATGGCGTAGCTCAGCAGCGTGGTGTCGTCGCTGCGGGTGTTGGACTGGTCGATGCGCAGCAGGGTGTGCCCGAACATCGACGATGGGCTGTTCAGGTAGGCTGCCGGGAAGATCAACGCGGCGCTGTGCGGGTCGATCGACTGGTACCAGGTCTTGAATTCCTGGCAGTCCGGTTGTGGCAAGTCTTGCAGGTCGAGCTGTTCGCGCAGCCAGCGGGTGCGCGCGGGGAATACGCACTGGGCGTGCTTGTCACCGAGACTGGCCGGGGCATACAGCGCATCGACCGTAGCCTTGAGTTCCTGGTCCGGATGGTGCGCGCCATCTTCGGCGAGGAAGAACGCATCATCATCCACATAGCTGCGCCAGCCGCCGAGCTTGGCGGTTTCGTAATGTCCAATGGCGAGCCAGTAAGGGGTATTGGCCAATTGCTGGAGACGGCCTGGATCCAGCAGGGGGGCGGCATGAACAGGGGCGCAGGCACACAGCGCCAGGGCAGCGAGGCGTTTGAGCATATCGGGCAACTACTTCTTGACGATGCCGAAAAAGGCGAAACCCGCCCCGGGTGGGGCGGGAGCAGCTGTGCTTAGGCCTCGGTAGCGTATTTGGCCAGGCGGGGGTCGCTCTTCAGAACGGCCAGGGTGTTGCTGTGGACAGTTTCGGCAGTTACGTCAGCGCTGCTGAAGATCTGGTTGAAGTGCTGGTGGGTGACCGAGTTGAAGTAGCTGCGGTCCTCCGGTGCTACGCCGAGAACGACGGCATAGGTGGTCAGTGCTTCGCCCTGGCCCATGGCCATGTCTTCGGAAAGCTCGTTCATCATGCCGTTCATGGCGAACCAGGACTTGCCGCCGTAGGTCAGCGAAGCCTTGGTCGAGCAGCCGTTGGTGCCGGAGGTCATGCCGAAGGTGGCGTTACCGGAGGTGCCGTTGGTGGTAGAAGCCAGGAAGTGTGCCGGCGTGCCGCGCTGGCCTTCGAACAGCATGTTGCCCCAGCCGCAGTTCGGGCCGCCAGGCGCTTCGGCCATGGCGTTCAGCGAGACCACGGTGAACAGAGTACCCAGAAGAATCCGTTTCATAGCATTTGTTCTCTTTGTCTTAACCAAGGGTCAGGGTTTCTGGCAACTCGGTTGCCAGGTCGGGAAAGCTTTTCACCCACCCGCGCAGCTTGGAGTTTAGGCACGATCTAAAGGTTGCGTTGTTGATTGCGAAAAATTTGCTGTCACAAGACTGCACCGGCTGCGACATAAAGTCCCGTGGAGCCTTGCAAGGCGCGCGCGGGCAGCGCCAGAATGCTGCGTATCTGCCCGCCGAAGTAAGGAAACCCAATGCCCGATCCTGTCGCTGCGCGCCTGCGTCTTGCGCCTGAAGCCCTGACCCGGCGTTTCTCCCCCGAGCAGTTTGCTTTTACCCATACCGACGATCTGGAGCCGTTTCGCGGAGTTCTGGGCCAGGAACGTGCTGTCGAGGCCCTGCAGTTTGGCGTGGCCATGCCGCGTCCTGGTTACAATGTGTATGTGATGGGCGAGCCCGGCACCGGGCGCTTCTCGTTCGTCAAGCGCTACCTCAAGGCCGAGGGCAAGCGCCAGCAGACCCCGGCTGACTGGGTCTACGTCAACCACTTCGACGACACCCGTGAACCACGCGCACTGGAGCTGCCGTCCGGAAGCGCCGCCGAGTTCATCAGCGACATGGGCGGATTGATCGACAACCTGCTGTCGACGTTCCCGGCGGTGTTCGAACACCCGTCCTACCAGCAGAAGAAGGGCGCCATCGACCGCGCTTTCAACCAGCGTTATGACCGTGCTCTGGATGTGATCGAGCGCGCGTCGCTGGAAAAGGACGTGGCCTTGTACCGCGATGCCAGCAACGTCGCCTTCACGCCGATGGCTGATGGCAAGGCGCTGGATGAAGCTGAATTTGCCCAATTGCCGGAGGAGGTGCGCGAGCAGTTCCACGAGGACATTGCCCTGCTTGAGGAGCGCCTCAACGAAGAGCTGGCCAGCCTGCCGCAATGGAAGCGCGAATCGAACAACCAGCTGCGCCAGCTCAACGAAGAAACCATCACCCTGGCACTGCAGCCGTTGCTGGCGCCGCTGTCGGAAAAGTACGCCGAAAACGCGGCGGTTTGCGCCTACCTGCAATCGGTGCAATTGAACCTGTTGCGTACGCTGGTCGAGCAACTGGTCGATGACAGCAAGTCCGACGCCGTGGCCCGCAAGCTGCTCGAAGAGCAGTACGCGCCCAGCCTGGTGGTGGGCCATCACGCTGACGGTGGTGCGCCGGTGGTGTTCGAGCCGCACCCGACCTACGACAATTTGTTTGGCCGTATCGAATACAGCACCGACCAAGGTGCGCTGTATACCTCCTATCGCCAACTGCGCCCAGGCGCGCTGCACCGGGCCAACGGCGGCTTCCTGATTCTGGAAGCCGAGAAAATGCTGGGCGAGCCGTTCGTATGGGACGCGCTCAAGCGTGCGCTGCAGTCGCGCAAGCTGAAGATGGAGTCGCCAATCGGTGAGCTGGGCCGTGTTGCCACTGTCAGCCTGCAGCCGCAGGTGATTCCGCTGAACGTCAAACTGGTGATCATCGGCTCGCGCCAGCTGTACTACGCGCTGCAGGACCACGACCCGGACTTCCAGGAGATGTTCCGCGTGCTGGTGGACTTCGATGAAGACATGCCGATGGTCGACGAGAACCTGGAGCAGTTCGCCCAGCTGTTGCGCACCCGCACCAACGAAGAGGGCATGGCGCCGCTGACCAGTGACGCGGTGGCGCGTCTGGCCACCTACAGTGCGCGTCTGGCTGAAAACCAGTCACGCCTGTCGGCGCGTATCGGCGACCTGTTCCAGCTGGTCAGCGAGGCTGATTTCATTCGCCAGCTGGCCAGTGACGAAATGACCGACGCAGGCCACATCGAGCGTGCGCTCAAGGCCAAGGCCACCCGTACCGGCCGTGTGTCGCAACGGGTGCTGGACGACATGCTCGCCGGCATCATCCTGATCGACACAGAAGGCGCGGCCATCGGCAAGTGCAACGGCCTGACCGTGCTGGAAGTGGGTGACTCGGCGTTCGGCATGCCCGCGCGTATTTCGGCCACCGTCTACCCCGGCGGCAGCGGTATTGTCGATATCGAGCGTGAGGTCAACCTTGGCCAGCCGATCCACTCCAAAGGGGTGATGATCCTCACCGGTTACCTGGGCAGCCGCTATGCCCAGGAGTTCCCGCTGGCGATCTCCGCGAGCATCGCCCTGGAGCAGTCCTACGGCTACGTGGACGGCGACAGCGCCTCGCTGGGCGAAGCCTGCACGCTGATCTCGGCCTTGTCGCGCACGCCGCTCAAGCAGTGCTTCGCCATCACAGGTTCCATCAACCAGTTCGGTGAAGTGCAGGCGGTGGGTGGGGTGAACGAGAAGATCGAGGGCTTCTTCCGCCTCTGCGAGGCGCGTGGCCTGACCGGCGAGCAGGGGGTGATCATTCCGCGTGCCAACGTCGCCACCCTGATGCTTGACGAGCGCGTGTTGCAGGCGGTGGAGAACGGCATGTTCCACGTCTACGCGGTCAGCCAGGCTGATGAGGCGCTGAGCCTGCTGGTGGGCGAGGAGGCCGGGGTACTCGACGACAAGGGGCTGTTCACCGAGGGCAGCGTCAATGCTCGGGTGGTGGAACGCCTGCGTGAAATTGCCGAGATGATCAGCGAGGAAGACATCGAGAAGGCAGAAAAGGAACGCCTGGAAGAGGTGATTGCCCAGGCCAAACCGGCCTGAGTCAATAAACTGGCGCTGGCGGCGATGTGCTACCGTTCAGCGCCAGTTTTCCAACTTTCTGTACTGTTCCTCTATGCTGGAACTTAAGGACGGTACAGCGTTCAGGATGGAAACAGCCTGAGGGTTTCGGGCTGAACAAGGCTCATTGGAGGGGACGCGGCCATGCGCAACCTCAGCCTCACACGCCAGTGCCTGGGCCTGGTGACCCGTATCGAATGCAGCATCCGCCCGCTGGCCGGTGACAACGGCATGTGGACGTTGCTGTTCGCCGCCGGCATGGCCGGTGAACAACCCTCCGCGATCAAGGCGCAGGGCCCGTTCCATGGGCCACTGGTGGCCGAATCGGTGCTCAATGCCATTGTCGACAGCCTGACCCTGCATGGGTACCAGGTGGCCGAGGACCCGCAGATCTGGTGTTTGCATTTGCAGGCGCAGTTGCGGCGGATCAATGGTGAGCGGTGTCGCAACCTGGGGGATTACCAGTTTCATCCTGAGACCTGAAGAATGCCGGGGCCGCTTTGCGGCCCATCGCGACACAAGGCCGCTCCCACAGGTACAGCATCGCCTTGCTGTGAGAGTGTGGCCTTGTGTCGCGTTCAGGCTGCGGAGCAGCCCCCGGGCTTTTGCTGTAACAGGTGGCTGGCTATACTCGCCGTCGCTTTTTTAGTCACCTGATGAGTCCTGAACTTCATGGAACGTATCCTCGAAAACGCGATGTATGCCTCGCGCTGGCTGCTCGCACCGATCTACTTCGGCTTGTCCCTCGGCCTGCTGGCCCTGGCGCTGAAATTCTTCCAGGAAGTGGTCCACGTCCTGCCCAACGTCTTTGCCCTCAGCGAAGCCGACCTGATCCTGGTGATCCTGTCGCTGATTGACATGTCGCTGGTCGGTGGCCTGCTGGTGATGGTGATGATTTCCGGTTACGAGAACTTCGTCTCGCAGCTGGACATCGATGAAAGCAAGGAAAAGCTCAACTGGCTGGGCAAGATGGACTCCTCGTCGCTGAAGATGAAGGTTGCCGCGTCGATCGTGGCGATTTCGTCCATTCACCTGCTGCGGGTGTTCATGGATGCGCAGAACATCTCCACCGATTACCTGATGTGGTACGTGATCATCCACATGACCTTCGTGGTCTCGGCGTTCTGCATGGGCTACCTGGACAAGCTGACCAAGCACTGAGTCCCGCCAGGCCTCACTGCAATTCCTGGGGGGGCGGGCATGCCCGCGAACACCGGCAAAGCCGGTGCCAGCCACCGCGTGGCCTGCTTCGCGGGCACGCCCGCTCCCACAGAGATCGAGGCTCAACTGACGAGTGGCGTCAGTCATGCCTTGCGCATTCTCCCTTCCTGTACAAAAAATGAGCTCTCATGCGTGGTTCCTATTGCGAGGTGCTCTCATGAACCTGCATCAGCTCAATACCGAGGCCAGGGCTGGCCATGTCGAAGAACTGAACCTGATCGCCATCGAGGGCGGTGACTACCTGCTCGAGGCCCGGGTCAAAGGCCATGCTCACCCCCTGTCCGATACCCGCGGTGAACGCTTGCGCGTGCACTCGGTGGAGGATGCGCGCAAGTTGCTGCTAACCATCCCCATGGTCTCGATGAACCTGGTGCACTGGTCGGTGCAGGACGAAATGTGCGGCATGGGTACGCACCCGGAAGAAGACCTGAAGGTGCCGATTTCCCAGCGTTCGGCCTGGTAGCTGCTCGCAGCGCCCCAGTGTGCTAGGCTGCTCGCCCTTTTTATCAAGGGCGCGGCTGCATTGCGCCCTGCAGTGGAGCACGACAATGTCCGAACTCAACCTGTCTACCGACGAAACGCGCGTCAGCTACGGTATCGGCCGTCAGCTGGGCGGCCAGCTGCGCGACAACCCGCCACCAGGCGTTAGCCTGGAAGCCATCCTGGCCGGCCTGACCGACGCCTTCAACGGTGCCGACAGCCGCGTCAGCGAAGCCGACCTGTCGGCCAGCTTCAAGGTCATCCGTGAGGTGATGCAAGCCGAAGCTGCAGCCAAGGCCGAAGCCGCCGCTGCTGCTGGCAAGGAGTTCCTGGTCGAGAACGCCAAGCGTGAAGGCATCACCACGCTGGCTTCGGGCCTGCAGTTCGAAGTGCTGACCGCTGGCGAAGGCGCCAAGCCGACCCGCGAAGACAACGTGCGTACGCACTACCACGGCACCCTGATCGACGGCACCGTGTTCGACAGCTCCTACGAGCGTGGCCAGCCGGCTGAATTCCCGGTCGGCGGCGTGATCGCTGGCTGGACCGAAGCCCTGCAGCTGATGAACGCTGGCAGCAAATGGCGCCTGTACGTGCCAAGCGAGCTGGCTTACGGCGCCCAAGGCGTTGGCAGCATCCCGCCGCACAGCGTACTGGTGTTCGACGTCGAGCTGCTCGACGTTCTGTAATGCCCTAGAGGCCGGCCCTGCCGGCCTCAATTCCAGTCTGTCCCCCCAGGGCGCAATGCCCGCGCATAGCAGAACAGAAACAGATTCCGTACCAGTTCCTTGAGCACCCCCGGCTCACTCGAATTCAGCCCGCTCATGTCCAGGTCACCCTGGTCACGCAGTTCGTCGAGGGCTTCTTCTTCAAGCACCGCGCACACTTCGCCGGTTTCCCGATGAAGAATGCGCAGGTAGGGGTGAGGGCGTTCCAGCCAGGCGTCGATCAGATAAGTCATGGCAATTCTCCTTGGACAGCAATTCCAATGAGAATAATTCTTATTACGTAAATGGCAAGCGCCAATTGCCGGATTTTTGTGTAATCAGACTTTGCGGACGAACTCGGACTTCAGTTTCATGGCACCGATGCCGTCGATTTTGCAGTCGATGTCGTGGTCGCCGTCGCACAGGCGGATGTTCTTGACCTTGGTGCCAACCTTGACCACCAGGGACGAACCCTTGACCTTGAGGTCCTTGATCACGGTGACGGTGTCACCGTCTTGCAGGATGTTGCCGACCGAATCCTTTTTCACCACCTCGTCACTGGCCGCCTCGGCATCGCCGCCGGCCGACCACTCGTGGGCGCATTCAGGGCAGATCAGCTGAGTGCCATCCTCATAGGTGTATTCGGAGTTGCATTTTGGGCAGGGTGGCAGAGTGCTCACTTCGGTTCCTCAAACAAACAGACGGGCGGTTAAAAGCCCACATTGTAAAAGGTAATTTCCCGGAAGTGATTATGTCCGGACAAAAAGCATCGCGGGCAAGCCGGCTCCCACAAATGGTGTAGGAGCGGGCTTGCCCGCGAATGAAGGCGACTCGGTCTGTCAGTGCGTACGCGCGACCGCAAACTCGCTCAGTTCAACCAGCGCATCCCGGTATTCACTGGCAGGCAGCACTTCGAGGCAGGCGATGGCACGCTTCACGTAATCGCGCGCCAGCTCGGCGGTGTACTGCAGCGCGCCCGACTCTTCGACCGCGACGCGAATCTGTTCCAGATCTTCCAGGCCGCCCTTCTGGATCGCCTGGCGTACCAGCGCCGCCTGCTCGGCAGTGCCTTCGCGCATGGTGTAGATCAGTGGCAGGGTAGGTTTGCCCTCGGCCAGGTCGTCACCGACGTTCTTGCCCAGGGTCTGCGAGTCACCCTTGTAGTCCAGCAGGTCGTCGACCAGTTGGAAGGCCACGCCCAGATGGTCGCCAAAGGTACGCAGGGCTTCGCGCTGCTCGTCGGTGGCCTGGGCCAGTGCCGCAGCACTGTGGGTAGACGCTTCGAACAGCATCGCCGTCTTGCCGCGAATGACCTCCATGTAGACTTCCTCGGTGGTGCTGGCGTCGCGTACGCGCGACAGTTGCAGCACTTCACCTTCGGCAATCACCCGGGTGGCCTTGGACAGAATCTGCATGACCGGCATCGAGCCCAGTTCGACCATCATTTCGAACGAGCGCGAATAAAGGAAGTCGCCCACCAGCACGCTCGGCGCGTTGCCCCACAGGGCATTGGCGGTAGAGCGGCCACGGCGCATGCCGGACATGTCGACCACGTCGTCGTGCAGCAGGGTGGCGGTGTGCAGGAACTCGATGGTGGCGGCCAGCAGGCGCAGGTCGTCGCCTTCGCGGCCCAGGGCCTTGCCACACAGCAGTACCAGCAGGGGACGCAGGCGCTTGCCACCGGCGGACGTGATATAGTCGCCGATCTTCGATACCAGCGGCACGCGCGAGGTCAGCTGCTTCTTGATGATCTCGTCGACGGCGCTGAAATCATCAGCCACCGCGCGGTAGAAGGTTTGGGGTTGCATCGGCTGCTCCAGTGAGGTTGCGCGGCATGCTAGGTCGCAGGTCCCGGTGTGTCAAGGCGCGGTGCCCGCTGGCCGGGGGCGGCACTTGCAAGCAAAACCGCGGTTGCGTACAATCGCGCACCCTAACTTCCTGGGCAGCACCTGCCTTACGCAATTGCGCCGGGCCGTTCCAGCCCTGTGCAGCCATGCCAGCCAATACTCATCATATAAAGCGCTGGGTGAGCAGGATTATCGGAGAAATACCATGTCTTACGCAGTAATCGTTACCGGCGGCAAGCAGTACAAAGTCGCTGAAGGTGAATTCCTCAAGATCGAAAAACTGGAAGTCGCCACTGGCGAATCCGTGACCTTCGATCGCGTTCTGCTGGTCGCCAACGGTGAAGAAGTCACCATCGGTGCTCCAGTTGTTGCTGGCGCTAAAGTAGTGGCCGAAGTCGTTTCGCAAGGCCGCCACGACAAGGTTCGCATCATCAAGTTCCGTCGTCGTAAGCACCACATGAAGCGTATGGGCCACCGCCAGTGGTTCACCGAGATCAAAATCACCGGCATCCAGGCTTAATCCCCTAGATCCCCTGAATTTATTTGGAGAATTGAACCATGGCTCACAAGAAGGCTGGTGGTAGTACTCGTAACGGTCGCGACTCAGAATCTAAACGCCTTGGCGTGAAGATGTATGGCGGCCAGGTTATCAAGCCAGGCAACATCATCGTCCGTCAGCGCGGTACCGAATTCCACGCTGGCTACGGCGTTGGCATGGGCAAGGACCACACCTTGTTCGCCAAGATCGAAGGCGTGATCAAGTTCGAGAAGAAAGGCGAGTTCATGCGCCGTTACGTGAGCATCGTCGCCGCTTAATCGCGACGTCGCTCCAGAAGCCCCGTCATGCGACGGGGCTTTTTCGTTTGTGGTGAGCCTCTTGCAAAGCTGTTTGTCTGGGTTGCCGGCGTTGGTTTCTACGGTCGTACGGGGCCGCCGCGCTCATTTTTGCAAGAGCCTCATGTTTTTGAGTCATTCAGCTCGTCTACCGACGAGAGGCGGTTTTAATGAAGTTTGTTGACGAAGTATCCATTCGGGTCAAGGCCGGTGACGGTGGCAACGGTTGCATGAGCTTCCGTCGCGAGAAGTTCATCGAGAACGGCGGCCCTAACGGCGGTGACGGCGGTGACGGTGGCTCGGTGTACATGATTGCCGACGAAAACCTGAACACCCTGGTCGACTACCGCTACACCCGTCACCATGAAGCCCAGCGTGGCTCCAACGGCGGTAGCACCGACTGCACCGGCAAGAAGGGTGAAGACCTGTTCCTGCGCGTGCCGGTCGGCACCACCGTGATCGATGCTTCCACACAGGAAGTGATCGGTGACCTGGTTACCCCCGGCCAGAAGCTGATGGTCGCGCAAGGTGGCTGGCACGGGCTGGGCAACACCCGTTTCAAGTCGAGCACCAACCGTGCACCGCGCCAGACCACCCCAGGCAAACCGGGTGAGCAGCGTGACCTGAAGATGGAAATGAAGGTGTTGGCCGACGTCGGCCTGCTGGGCTTGCCGAACGCTGGCAAGAGTACCTTCATCCGTTCGGTCTCGGCCGCCAAGCCGAAAGTCGCCGACTACCCGTTCACTACCCTGGTGCCAAACCTGGGCGTGGTCAGCGTCGACCGCTGGAAGAGCTTCGTCATCGCCGACATCCCCGGCCTGATCGAAGGCGCCTCTGAAGGTGCCGGTCTGGGTATTCGCTTCCTCAAGCACCTGGCGCGTACTCGCGTGCTGCTGCACCTGGTGGACATCGCGCCGCTGGACGAAAGCAGCCCGGCCGATGCCGCCGAAGTCATCGTCAACGAGCTGACCCGCTTCAGCCCGTCGCTGGCCGAGCGTGAGCGCTGGCTGGTGCTGAACAAGGCCGATATGGTCATGGACGACGAGCGTGACGAGCGTGTGCAGGAAGTGATCGATCGTCTGGAGTGGGAAGGCCCGGTCTACGTGATCTCGGCTATTTCCAAGCAGGGCACCGACAAGCTCAGCCACGACCTGATGCGCTACCTCGAAGACCGCGCCGACCGCCTGGCCAACGACCCGGCCTACGCCGAAGAGCTGGCCGACCTCGACCAGCGTATCGAAGACGAAGCCCGTGCCCAGCTGCAGGCCCTGGACGACGCCCGTACCCTGCGCCGTACCGGCGTCAAGAGCGTGCACGACATTGGCGACGATGACGGTTGGGACGATGATTTCGAGGACGACGAAGACGGTCCGGAAATCATTTACGTGCGCGACTGATCGGTTGCAGTACACTAAACGCCGCTCTCTGGAGCGGCGTTTTTGTATCCACGGTATCTACAGATTCGACATAGGTTGGAAGAAGATGCGAAGCAAGGTGACGGGCGCCAAGCGCTGGGTCGTTAAGATTGGCAGTGCTCTGCTGACCGCCGATGGCAAGGGCCTCGACCGCGGTGCAATGGCCGTTTGGGTCGAGCAGATGGTCGCGCTGCGTGAGGCAGGCGTGGAGTTGGTACTGGTCTCCTCCGGGGCCGTGGCTGCCGGCATGAGCCAGCTGGGCTGGACCAAGCGACCGAGTGCGATGAACGAGCTGCAGGCGGCTGCCTCGCTCGGCCAGATGCGCCTGGTGCAGGCCTGGGAGTCGAGCTTCGGGGAGCACGGGAAGCACACCGCGCAGATCCTGCTGACCCATGACGACCTGTCCGACCGCAAGCGTTACCTGAATGCCCGCAGCACCCTGCGCACCTTGGTCGATCTGGGTGTGGTGCCGGTGATCAACGAAAACGACACCGTGGTCACCGACGAGATCCGCTTTGGCGACAACGACACCCTGGCGGCGCTGGTGGCCAACCTGGTCGAGGCCGACCTGCTGGTGATCCTCACCGACCGCGATGGTATGTTCGATGCCGACCCGCGCAACAACCCCGAGGCGCAGTTGATCTACGAAGCCCGTGCCGACGATCCCTCGCTGGATGCCGTGGCCGGTGGTACCGGTGGTGCCCTGGGCCGTGGCGGCATGCAGACCAAGCTGCGTGCGGCGCGCCTGGCTGCCCGTTCCGGTGCCCACACCATCATTATCGGTGGCCGCATCGAGCGTGTGCTGGACCGTCTGAAGGCGGGCGAGCGCCTGGGCACCTTGCTGTCCCCTGAGCGCGGCATGCTCGCGGCGCGCAAGCAGTGGTTGGCCGGTCACCTGCAAACCCGTGGCACCCTGGTGCTGGATGCTGGTGCCGTGCAAGCGCTGCGTCAGGCCAACAAGAGCTTGCTGCCGGTTGGCGTGAAGACTGTGCAGGGCAGCTTCCGTCGTGGCGAGATGGTGGTGTGCGTCGGCCCGGACGGTGTTGAAGTGGCTCGCGGCCTGGCCAACTACAGCGCCCTGGAGGCGCAGAAGATCATTGGTCAGTCGTCCGAAGCCATCGAGTCGATCCTTGGCTACAGCGCCGAGCCGGAACTTGTACACCGCGACAACCTGGTGCTGGTATGAGCCTGCTGAAGAGCGTAATCGCGGTGGCTGCGTGCGTGCTGCCGTTGTTGGCTGGCGCCGAAGAGGTCGGCCAGGTGTCCACCGTGTTCAAGTTCCTCGGGCCGAACGACCGCATTGTGGTCGAGGCGTTCGATGACCCTAAGGTTGAGGGCGTGACGTGCTACCTGTCACGTGCCAAGACTGGCGGCGTGAAGGGGGGCTTGGGGCTGGCCGAGGACCGGGCGGAGGCATCGATTGCCTGTCGTCAGGTCGGGCCGATCAACTTCAAGGGTGAGCTCAAAGATGGCGAGGAAGTGTTCAAGGAGCGCACCTCGCTGGTGTTCAAGACCATGCAGGTGGTGCGCTTTCTCGACAAGAAGCGCAACACGCTGGTGTACCTGGTGTACAGCGACCGCATGATCGAAGGCAGCCCGCAGAATGCGGTGACTGCCATTCCGATCCTGCCTTGGGCTCATTGATAGCCCGCTCCTGCATACGCATCGGTGGTTGGGCGCGGGCCGTCGTAGGCGCGGGTCCACCCGCGAAAGGGCCGGGCCTGCTGACCAATTTCCACCCGCCGTTCACCGTTGCCGTCGCCACCGTATTCGCGGGTAAACCCGCTCCTACACACGCATCGGTGGTTGGGCGCAGGCCGTCGTACGCATCGGTGACTGGACACAGGCCGCCGTAGGAGCGGGTTTACCCGCGAATGGGCCGCAACGCGGCCCCGGCTATCTCAGGCCAGCTCCTCGGCCTGATCCTCACGCACAACCGCCTTCACTTCATCCAGCCGGCTGATGAACTTCCAGTCCGCCTCGTCGATGTAGATGCCGTTCGGCCCGCTGCCACCTTCCAGGTCGATCGCAACGTGCGCCGAGACCTGTGGTTTCACACTCGCCAGGATCGGTACGAAGCCCAGTTGCTGGCTGGTCTCCAGCAGTGCCGCCTGGTTGCGTTCGTCGATGTCTGCCGCTTCGTCCAGGTAGTACGGCAGGCGAATGCGCCCGGCCAGGTCACGGTCCATCAGGTGCAGCAACAGGTACATGTTGGTCAGCGCCTTGATGGTCATGGTGGTGCCGTTGGACGCCGCACCGTCGATGTCGGCGTGGATGATCGGCTGGCCATTGACCTTGGTGATCTCGAACGCCAGTTCGAACAGGTCCTTCAGGCCCAGCTGGTTGTGGTTGGCCGCCACCAGCCGTGCCAGGTACTCCTTGGCCTCTTCGTTTTTGTTGTCCTGGTCTGCACTCTGGGTCAGGTCGAAGACCGACAGGGTTTCGCCTTCTTCGTACTGGCCGGCACTGTGGATAATCTGGTCGATGTGCTTGAGCGCTTCCTTGTTCGGCGCCAGTACCACACGGAAGCTTTCCAGGTTGGACACCTGGCGCTTGTTGATCTCGCGGTTGAACAGGGCCAGCTGGTGCTCAAGGCTGTCGTAGTCGCTGCGGATGTTGCGCAGGGTTCGGGCGATGTCGGTGACCGCAGCGCGGCGTGCCTTGGCCAAGGTCAGGGCTTCGTCGGTACGGTGCGCGTAGGCGTTCACCAGCAGTTGCAGGCGGCGTTCCATGTCGTCTTCGCTGTCAAACTTGGCAACGCCTTTCAGGCGCACCTGGGCGTACAGCGCCTCGATCTGGTTGTCCACACGCTGCAGGCCTTGCCAGCTGTCCTGGTAGTCATTGAGCAGCGGCAGCAGGTTGTCCATCGAGTCGTCGATGGCTTCCATGTATGGCGTGCCGTAGGGCAGGTCGGCCGGCAGCAGCTGGCGACGGCGCAAGGCGTCTTCCAACGTGCGCTGCTTGGACTCGAGGTCGCCGAGCTGACGGCCGACCAGTTGCAACTTGGCTGACAGCTGCTGGACGCGCTCGGTGAAGGCGTCGCTGGAGCGCTTGAGTTCGTCCTGGGCCGCTTCCAGCTGCGAGAGCTGTTCCAGCTTCTCGGGCTCTTCGGCGGTGAGGGTTTGGCTACGGCGGAAGTCTTCCAACGCCTTCTGCGCGTCCAGCACTTCCTGGTACAGGGTTTCGGTCTGCGCTTTGGACGCGGAGCGGTCGGCGGCCACGGCCTGCTGGGTCTTGAGCTGCTTGAGTTCTTTTTCCAGGCGCTCTTTCTGGTCGCGCAGGGCGGCGCGGTCGGCCAGGGCCTGCAGGGCCGGTGGGTCGATGTGGGTCAGGTCGATGGCCAGGCCCGGGGCCTCGAAGCGCTCGCCCTTGAAGCCGTCCAGTACCGCTTCCAGCGATTTTACCCACAGGTCACTGTCGTCCAGCTCGATGCCGCGGTCGCCCAGCGGCAGGCTGAACAGCGCGCCGTTGAACAGGCGCATCAGGCGGTCGACGTCCTGCTGCGAGAACTCTTCGCGCAGGCGGGCATAGCTGTTGTTGTCAGCGTGGTCCAGCTGCTGCTTGACCTGCTTCAGGCGTTTTTCCAGGTCGCGTACGCGCTCGTCGAGGTCTTCGGCACTGAACTGCCGTGACTGGGCCAGGGCGCCGGCCAGCTCGTCGTGGGCGTCTTTGGCTGCCAGCAGTTGCTGCTCCAGTACCTTGACGTCATCGACCAGCGCAAAGCGGTGCTTGAGCACCGACAGCTCGCCTAGCCAGCGCTGGATACCGGTAATTTCACGCTCCAGGCGCATCAGCTCCTGGGTGCCGCCACGCTGGTCGTTCTGCAGGCGGTCCTGCTCGCCACGGTAGTGCTCGGACTGGATGACCAGCTCTTCCTTGCGCGCCATGGCGTATTCCTGCCAAGTGCCCAGCAGGGTGTCGAGCACAGGCGAAATGCGGTGCAGCTTGCCACGCAGGATGTCGCGCTGGGCCACGCCACCGGCCAGGGCCTCGACCAACGGGCCGGCAGCCACCAGGGCGTTGTAGTCCTGCTCCATGCGGCGTACGTCGCGGAAGGCTTCCTCGCACGCAGCGATGTAGTCGACGCTGCCCGAGCGCAGGCTGTGCTCGAAGGCGTCGAGGAACAGCTGCTTGAGCTTGGCGGCGGTGATCTCACGCATGTGCAGCAGGTTGATGAACAGCGCGCGGAAGGTTTTCAGGCTTTGCTCGCTGGTGGAGCGCAGCGGGATCATGGTCAGGTCCAGCGGCACCGAAGTGTGTCCGCCCACCAGCAGCCGGCGCAGTTCGTCCGGCTTCAGTTCGTAAGCCTTGATCCCCAGGCGTTCAAGGTTGGTGAACAGCTCTTTCTGACGCAGGCAGGTGTCGTTCTTCTGGTAGTGGGCCAGGTCCAGTTCGCCCTTGTAGGCGAAGAACTGGTGGCCGAAACCGCCACCCGGGCCGCGCCCTACCACACCAATCACGTGCGTGCCGTGGGGCAGGCTCAGTTCGCAAAGAATGTACGACGTGTCGCTGGCGAAGTAGAAGCGGCGCGATTGCTCAAGGCTGTACTTGCCGAAACTCATGTCCGACATACGTGCCAGGATCGGGAACTGCAGGGCATTGATCGAAGCCGATTTACCCAGGTTGTTGGCGCCGTATACCGACAGCGGGTGCTCCAGCGGGAACAGGCCAAGGCTGTAGCCGGCGGTGTTGAGCAATGCGAAGCGGCGGATGCCGTAGCGTTCCTGGCTCATGCGTCAATCTCCTGTTGCTCTTCGCGGATGGCCCGGGCCAAGGCGTCCTCTTCGCTTTCCTCGCCCTGGAAAGGCGTGAGGTCGAGCGGGTCGTCGGTACGGTTGAGTTCTTCGGCGCTTTCTTCCTCGACCAGTACCGGGGTCGGCAGCGGCAGGGCGCTGTGCAGGGTGGCGGCCAGGTCGCGGTCCTGCTGCACCGACAGGCACACATCGAGGAAGCGGTGCATGGGCGGCAGGAAGCGGTAGATGCCGCCTTCCTCATGGGCGAAGCCGAGCTGGGTCATGCGCCGCAGGATTTTTTCTTCCAGCTCGTCCACGGTCTGCACTTCGGCCTGCAGGAACAGGTCGCGGTACTTGTCCAGCAGCGAGGGCAGTTCGTCGCGACCGATGCTGCCGCCATCGAGCACGGCCATCGGGTCGCGGCCCTGGTCAGCAAGGTGCTCGACCAGGATGAAGGTGAACAGCGACAGGCGCTGCGCGGTCTTGTTGACCTGCGCGGCGGTCATGTCCGGTACGAAGTAGTAGAAACCACGGGTATCGCACACCAGTTCGAAGCCCAAGGCCTTGAACAGGGTGCGGTACTGGTCCTGGAAGTTCGACAGCTGGGCGTACAGCTCAGGGTCGCGCCGGCTGACGTGGAAGCCTTTGAACAGCTCGCGGAAGATCGGCGCGAGCTGGGACAGTTCGGAAAGATCAAGATGCATGGGCTGGGCTCGCGTTGGGTTCGGTAGGCGCGCTAGGGGCGTCTTCGCGGCTGGAGGTCAGGGCGAACGAATGCAGGCTGACCAAATGTTCCTGAGTGGTGTATTCGCGGCGGTCGAGGCGTTCGCGCTTGAAGCGCTTTTCCCGCGACAGGCGCGAGAACCAGTACAGCAGCTCGTCGGTGGCGCCTTCGGGCTCCTGCTCCAGCAGCCAGACCATCAAGTCGGGCAGTGGCAGGGCCTGTTCGCAGCGTTCGGCCATTTCCTTGACCGTGCGCGGGGCACGGGGCAGGGCGCCGGACTGGGTCTTGTGGGCTTTGGGGAAGCGCGCCGGTTTGGGCTCGAAGCGGGCCAGTGCGTAAACGTAGGCCTCGACCTGGCTGGCACTGCCAAGGAAGGTGCTTTGCGGGCGGGTGAACATCGGCATGGCCGCCTGCGGCACGGCATCGATGCCCTTGCGCCGGATCACCGACAGGGCCAGTGCGGCGCCGCGGGTCACGGCGTTGTGGCGGCGGGCTTCTTCGCGCAGCGGCAGCAGCAGTTCGCGGGCGTGGCGCAGGGTCAACTGGGCGCTGGTCTGCATTTCCAGAATGCGCGCGTGGGTGCGCAGCAGCATGTCGTCGTCGACCAGGTGGCCCAGGCGCGCCTGTTCGCCCAGCAGTTTCAGCAGCACGGTCTCGACCTTGCGTACACCCTGCTCGAAGGCGCCGTCGGCGTTGACCAGCTGGATCATCGGCTCGACGTATTCGTCCCAGGTGGCCAGCACTTCGGCATAACGCTGGCGCAGCGGAATCTGGCGGTTGCTGGTCTTGGCCCGTTCGGCCACGGCCACCAGTGCCTGCTCGTCGTTGTCGAGCTTTTTCAGCACATCGCGCACACGCATGTCGAGCAGGCGCAGCTGGCGTGCCAGGTCGTCGCTGTCGCGGTTGTCGAAGGCATCCTGGATGTGCCCGGCCAGGCGCTCCAGGTGGCGCAAGTAGGCTTCGATCTCCAGGCACAGGCCCAGCCGGTGTTCGCGGCGCAGGTAGGCGAGGAAGTCGTGGATCTGCGCGTTGAGCTCGAAACGGTTCGGGCTCTTGGCCACCGGGACCAGGATATCCAGGCGGATCCACACGTCGAGTAGCTGGGTGATGTCCTGCGGGGTGCTTTCGAGCTGCTGGCGGGCCACATGCTGGCGCAGTTCGACCAGGCTCAGGGTGCCCTGGTCGAAACGCTCGCACAGCGGCTCGATCAGGGCCCAGTGTTCGGCTAGGGCGCGCAGGACGCGCTTGGGTTCGATCATTGGCTTCGACTCGTTGCCAAGAAAAAGGGGGCGATTGTACTGCATTCGCGGGGGTGGTTTTTACCCCTTGGTCTGTAATGAGAGATAACCTTTAGGTTTGTGGGTGTATGTCGTTGTTCTAGTGGCACTCGTGAGATCGAGCGCCGCCCGCGCGGCGCATCGCGACGCAAGGCCGCTCCCACATTTGTTTCGGGCCAATCAATCCTGATTCATTGGCGCACGGTCCCTTGCTTGTCCCCCTTCGATATCGCGTCGTGCACCCAGGGGGACGCGCGCCAATGGCACAGGCATGACTGGCCAGAAACAAATGTGGGAGCAACTGTCTTGCTCAATTTCTAAAAGCTGGCGCCTGTGGGAGCGGGCTTGCCCGCGAACACGGGCGAAGCC
>NZ_JBYSYE010000066.1:0-19468 GCF_058782925.1 Pseudomonas sp. FW305-E2
GTGGTAGATAGTTACTTGCCAGTGCCGGGCAGCGGGGGCAATGGTGGGGTGATATCGCGTTCTGTCGGGCGCGGATCATCGAAGCCGGCGGGTACCTTGCCGCGCAGTTGCCAGGCGAAGGCGATGATTTCGGCAATGGTCAGGTACAGCGCTTCGGGTATTTGATCGCCCAGCTCCAGCCGCGCCAGTAGGCGCACCAGGTCGGCGTTTTCGTAGATCGGCACTTCGTGTTCGCGGGCGAGCGCAAGGATGGCCTCGGCCAGGTCCTCGTCGCCCTTGGCGGTGAGGGTCGGTGCCTGATGGCCGTCGTAGTTCAGCGCTATGGCTTGGCGTGGTGTCGTATCGTTCATGCGGTTTCGTCCACCCAGCGTTGTTCCATCCGTGTGCGTGGCCCCTGCGGCGGGATGCCCGGGTGGCACGCCAGGTCGCCGACTTCCAGGCCTCGGGCCACCAGGCGCGCGCGCAGCGCGCCAAGCTGGGCGTCGATCAACCGCGCGGTCTGCTCGCGCTCTGCCCATAGCTGCCCGCTCAGGCGGCCCTCGCTCAGTTGCGCCTGCACTTGCAGGGGGCCGAGTGGGGACAAGTCGAAGGCCAGCTCGATGCGCCACAGGGCTTGCCGAGGGTTTTGGGCTTCATGTTGGCGGTCGGCCTGTTGTTGTGGGGTTTCTTCGCGCTGCAGTTTGACTTGCAGCGGGATGAAGTCCTGGCCGTGGCGGATCGGCACTTCGGTTTGCCAGGTGGTCTGCAGGTTGCCGTTTTCCAGCGTGCCGGTTTGTTGCAGGCTGCTCATGGCGTGGCTCTGCAAACGTGAAATGGCAGCGGCAGCCAGGCGCAGCAGCTGTTGCAGGTCGCCTTCCTCTTCCAGGGCCTTGAGCAGGCGCGACGGTAATGGGAACGCGCCCGGCTGCGGCTTGGGGCTGACCCGCTCGAGCATGCCCAGTGCGCTGCGCGCCAGTATCGGCATGGTCAGGGCCAGGCTGGCGGGGCTCAGAGTGGTGGCCCCTGCCGGGACGGCAGGGGCCTGGGCCATCAGCCGCAGTAAATGCGCTTTGAGGTCGGTGTCGACGCTGGCGGTTGACCCACTCAGCAGCTTCGCTTCGAGAAAGCTGCCGCTGTTGTTCAAGGCCTGGGCCACTGCCTTGGCGTCGCCCAGTTGTCGGGCGTCCGGCAGGCCGGCCAGCAGGCGTTCGGCGCTGGCGCGCAGCTCGCCATCGACGCCTGGGTCGCGGGTGAGCTGTTGCAGGGCGTTGAGCAGGCCGGGCAGCGAGGCTTGACGGTTTTGCTGTGTCAGCAGCTGTTGGGCAATGCTGAGTTGGTCCTGCCTGCCGCTGAGCGGCACGAAGCGCAATGACTGATCACCCTGCACCAGGGCGCTGAGCAGGCTGCCAATGGCCAGCGGGCGCGGGCTGTCGATGCTCAGCGTGGCACCGGCCTGGGTGCTGTTGAGCAAGCTGACCAGCGCCCGGTACACGGCCGGTTGGCCGGGTGCCTGGGCCAGCGGCTGGTTGGTCAGGACCTTGCCTTGCAGCAAGGTGCCGACCGGCACCTTGCTGGTGTCCAGCTGGGTGAGGGTGGCGACCTGGCTGGCGCTGGCCTGTTGCAACATGATCGCCAGGCGATTGCTTTCGGTCTGGCTGACGGTGATCTGGCTGCCTTGGGGCAGCGGCTGGCTGGCGTTGGCCTGCAGTTGGGTCTGCACGCCGTTGGCCTGCATCAGCCTTAGCACCAGCTGAAAGTCCTGGCCCGCCTGGCGCAACGATAAAACCTCGGCTTGCGCGGTTTCGCCGGGGGCCAGCAGCCCGGGCTGCGCCTGGATAAGGCGCAGCAGTTCGCCGGTCGTGCCCGCCTTCATGGCTTGGCTGTTGATCGCGGTTTGTGCGCCGAGACTATTGATTTCAGTCATGATTGTATACAACCTGTCGAGCCCGGCCTCTTGGCAGCGCGGCGGCGCGTGTAATAATGCCGAGCGCCCGTGGTTGCCAGTATAACGGCAGCGCGCGGGGCGACTTGAGACACAAGGGTTCTGGAGCGATGTTGGCTGCTTCGCGGGTGAACCCGCTCCTACAGGGTTCTGTGGGAGCGGGTTCACCCGCGAAACAGGCGACGCCGCTCCAAAGCCCTACTGAAGATAAGGCGAAACCGTGACCCTTCACCTCCAAGCCGCAGGCCTGGCCTGCGAGCGCGACTGGCGCCTGCTGTTCGAACAGCTCGATTTCGAGCTGGGCGCCGGTGACATGCTGCAGATCAGTGGCCCCAACGGCAGTGGCAAGACCAGCCTGTTGCGCCTGTTGGCCGGGCTGATGCAGCCGACGGCCGGGCAGATTCTGCTGGGTGGCAAGCCACTGGCAGAACAGCGTCATGCCCTGGCCAGCGCCCTGCTGTGGATTGGCCACGCCGCCGGCATCAAGGACTTGCTCACCGCCGAGGAAAATCTCACCTGGCTGTGCGCCTTGCACCAGCCGGCCAGCCGCGAGGCGATCTGGGCGGCGCTGGAGGCTGTCGGCCTGCGCGGTTTCGAAGACGTCCCCTGCCATACCCTGTCGGCCGGCCAGCAGCGCCGCGTGGCGCTGGCCCGGCTGCACCTGGCTTGCCCGCCGCTATGGATTCTTGACGAGCCGTTCACCGCGCTGGACAAGCAAGGCGTGGCGCAGCTTGAAGCGCACCTGGCAGCCCACTGCGAGCAGGGCGGCACGGTGGTGCTGACGACTCACCACACACTGGAACGCAAGCCCTCCGGTTACCGAGAACTGAACCTGGGGCAATGGGCTGCATGAGCGTATTCATTTTGTTACTGCGCCGCGAAGCGCGCCTGCTGTTCCGTCGCCCGGCCGAACTGGCCAACCCGTTGGTGTTCTTCGCCATTGTCGTGGCCATGTTCCCGCTGGCGGTCGGCCCGGAAAGCCAATTGTTGCAAACCTTGTCGCCGGGCCTGGTCTGGGTGGCGGCGTTGCTGGCCGTGTTGTTGTCGCTGGACGGCCTGTTCCGCAGCGATTTCGAAGACGGCTCGCTGGAGCAATGGGTGCTGTCGCCGCACCCACTGGCGTTGCTGGTGCTGGCCAAGGTGCTGGCGCACTGGATCTTTTCCGGGCTGGCGCTGGTATTGTTGGCGCCACTGCTGGCACTGATGCTGGGGCTGCCTAGCCATTGCCTGCCGGTGCTACTCGGTTCGCTGCTGCTGGGGACGCCGGTATTGAGCTTGCTGGGCGCGGTAGGTGCGGCACTGACAGTCGGCCTTAAACGCGGAGGTTTGTTACTGGCGTTGCTGATTCTGCCGTTGTATATCCCTGTATTGATCCTGGGCAGTGGTGCGTTGCAAGCGGCGTTGCAAAATATGCCGGCAACCGGCCATCTGCTCTGGCTCGCCAGCCTGACGGCCCTGGCCGTTACCCTGGCACCCTTTGCGATAGCGGCCGGCCTGAAGATCAGCGTCGGCGAATAACGAGTCCCGGGCTCTCAAGCCCGGCAAATACCCTGGATGTACCCTGATGAAAATAAGCTGGACGTGGTTCCACAAGCTGGGCTCCCCGAAATGGTTCTATGCCATCAGCAGCCGCATGCTGCCGTGGCTGGCCGGTGCTGCCGTGCTCCTGCTGCTGGTCGGCATCACCTGGGGCCTGGCCTTCGCCCCCCAGGACTACCAGCAAGGCAACAGCTTCCGCATCATCTATATCCACGTGCCGGCGGCGATGCTGGCGCAGTCCTGCTATGTGCTACTGGCGGTGGCCGGGGTGGTGGGGCTGGTGTGGAAGATGAAACTGGCCGACGTTGCCCTGCAATGTGCCGCGCCCATTGGCGCCTGGATGACCGCCGTGGCGCTGGTTACCGGCGCCATCTGGGGCAAACCGACCTGGGGCAGCTGGTGGGTGTGGGATGCCCGCCTTACGTCCATGCTCATCCTGCTGTTCCTGTACTTCGGCATTATTGCGCTGGGCCAGGCGATCAGTAATCGTGACAGTGCAGCCAAGGCCTGTGCGGTGCTTGCGATTGTCGGTGTGGTGAATATCCCGATCATCAAGTATTCAGTGGAGTGGTGGAACACCCTGCACCAGGGCGCCACCTTCACCCTTACCGAAAAGCCGGCGATGCCGGCCGAAATGTGGCTGCCGCTGTTGTGCACGGCGCTGGGTTTCTACTGTTTCTTCGGCGCCGTACTGCTGCTGCGCATGCGCCTTGAAGTGCTCAAGCGCGAAGCACGCGCCAGTTGGGTCAGGGACGAAGTATTGAACAGCCTGGGGCGGAGGGCCACACAATGAGCTTTGCCACCTTCGGTGACTTTCTCGCCATGGGCCACCATGGCCTGTACGTGTGGTCGGCCTATGGCATCTGCCTGGCGGTGCTGGCGCTGAATGTCGGTGCGCCACTGCTGGCTCGTCGTCGCTATTTGCAAGAAGAGGCGCGCCGTTTGCGCCGGGAGAACAACCAGTGAATCCGCAGCGCAAGAAACGCCTGTTGCTCATCGTCGGCCTGCTGGTCGGCGTCGGGGTTGCCGTCGGCTTTGCCTTGAGCGCATTGCAGCAGAACATCAACCTGTTCTATACACCGACCCAGATCGCCAACGGCGAAGCCCCGCTGGACACGCGCATCCGCGCCGGCGGCATGGTGGAGAAAGGCTCGGTGCAGCGTTCGGCCGACTCGCTGGACGTGCGTTTCGTGGTAACCGACTTCAACAAGTCGGTACCCATCACCTACCGCGGCATCCTCCCCGACCTGTTCCGCGAAGGGCAGGGCATCGTCGCCCTTGGCAAGCTCAATGCCGACGGTGTGGTGGTAGCCGATGAAGTGCTGGCCAAGCACGACGAGAAATACATGCCGCCCGAAGTCACCAAGGCCCTGAAGGAAAGCGGCCAGGCCGCTGCCGGCGGAGAGACGAAGCCATGAACGCAGCACTGGTAGTCCCCGAACTGGGCCAGTTGGCGATGATTCTGGCCATCTGCTTTGCCGTCGTACAGGCCAGTGTGCCGTTGCTTGGCGCGTGGCGTGGCGACAGCCTGTGGATGAGCCTGGCGCGGCCGGCAGCGTGGGGGCAGTTCGCCTTCCTGGCGTTTGCCTTTGCCTGCCTGACCCATGCCTTCATGACAGACAATTTCTCGGTCGCCTATGTGGCCAGCAACTCCAACAGCGCCTTGCCCTGGTACTACAAGTTCAGTGCGGTGTGGGGCGCCCATGAGGGTTCGTTGCTGCTTTGGGCGCTGATCCTCGGCGGCTGGACCTTTGCCGTGTCGGTGTTCTCCCGGCAGTTGCCGCAGGTGATGCTGGCCCGCGTGCTGGCGGTAATGGGCATGATCAGCGTGGGCTTCCTGAGCTTCCTGATCATTACTTCCAACCCGTTCCAGCGCCTGCTGCCGCAGGTGCCGACCGATGGCCGTGACCTTAACCCGCTGCTGCAGGACTTTGGCCTGATCGTTCACCCACCCATGCTCTACATGGGCTATGTGGGCTTCTCGGTGGCCTTCGCGTTCGCCATTGCCGCCTTGCTCGGCGGCCGGCTGGACGCTGCCTGGGCGCGCTGGTCGCGGCCGTGGACCATCGTCGCCTGGGCTTTCCTGGGTGTTGGCATCACCTTGGGGTCGTGGTGGGCCTACTACGAACTGGGCTGGGGTGGCTGGTGGTTCTGGGACCCGGTGGAAAACGCCTCGTTCATGCCTTGGCTGGTGGGCACCGCACTGATCCACTCGCTGGCGGTGACCGAGAAACGCGGGGTGTTCAAGAGCTGGACGGTGCTGCTGGCAATTGCCGCATTCTCCCTGAGCCTGCTGGGTACCTTCCTGGTGCGTTCCGGGGTGCTGACCTCGGTGCACGCGTTTGCCGCCGACCCGTCGCGGGGTATTTTCATCCTGTTTTTCCTGCTGTTCGTGGTCGGCGGGTCGCTCACCCTGTTCGCCCTGCGCGCACCGGTGGTCAAGAGCCAGGTCGGTTTCGCCCTGTGGTCGCGTGAAACGCTGCTGCTGGCCAACAACCTGGTGCTGGTGGTCGCGGCTTCGATGATTCTGCTTGGTACCCTGTACCCATTGGTGCTCGATGCCCTGACCGGGGCCAAGCTGTCGGTCGGCCCGCCCTATTTCGACGCCTTGTTCCTGCCACTGATGGCGCTGCTGATGGTGGTGCTGAGCGTGGGCGTGGTGGTGCGCTGGAAGGACACCCCGGGCAAATGGCTGGTCAGCATGATGACCCCGGTATTGATCGGCAGTGCCATCCTTGCCCCGGTTGCCGGCTTTATCGTCGACGACTTCGACTGGCCGACGCTGACGGCCTTCGCCCTGGCCGCCTGGGTAGTGCTTGGCGGGCTGCGTGACATTTTCGACAAGACCCGCCACAAGGGCCTGGTCAAAGGCCTGCCGGGCCTGGGCCGCAGCTACTGGGGCATGCAACTGGCGCACCTGGGCCTGGCGGTGTGCGCGCTGGGCGTGGTGCTGTCCAGCAACAACAGCGCCGAGCGCGACCTGCGCATGGCGCCGGGCGAAAGCGTGGAGCTGGGTGGCTATCACTTCCTGTTCCAGGGCGCCAAGCACTTCGAGGGGCCGAACTTCATCTCTGACAAGGGCACCATCGTGATCAGCCGCGATGGCCGTGAAGTGACCACACTGTACCCGGAGAAGCGCCTGTACACCGTGCAACAGTCGATGATGACCGAAGCGGGCATCGACGCCGGCTTTACCCGCGACCTGTACGTCGCGCTTGGCGAGCCACTGGAGAATGGCGCCTGGGCTGTGCGCATACATATTAAGCCTTACGTCCGCTGGATCTGGCTGGGCGGTCTGCTGACCGGCCTGGGCGGGTTGCTGGCGGCCCTCGACCGGCGCTACCGCGTCAAGGTCAAGACCCGGGTGCGTGATGTCCTGGGCGTGTCTGGAGCAGCTGCATGAAGCGTTGGATCATGGTAGTGCCCCTTGCAGTGTTCCTGCTGGTGGCGGTCTTCCTCTACAAGGGGCTTTTCCTCAAGCCCGACGAGCTGCCATCGGCAATGATCGGCAAACCGTTCCCGGTGTTTTCCCTGGCGTCGACACAGGGGGACCGCACCCTGACTCAGGCCGACTTGCAGGGGCGCCCGGCACTGGTCAACGTGTGGGCCACCTGGTGCCCGTCGTGCAAGGTCGAGCACCCGTACCTGAACCAGCTGGCACAGCAGGGGGTGGTGATCCATGGGGTCAACTACAAGGATGACAACGCCGCCGCGCAGAAGTGGTTGGCCGAGTTCCACAACCCCTATCAGCTGGATATTCGTGACGAACAGGGCAGCCTGGGCCTGGACCTTGGGGTGTATGGGGCGCCGGAAACCTTCCTGATTGATGCCAAGGGCATCATCCGCTACAAGCACGTCGGCATCGTCGATGCCACGGTCTGGCGTGAACAGCTGGCGCCGTTGTACCAGGGCCTGATTGATGAGGCCAAGCCATGAGGCGTTGGCTGGCAGCTGCGGTGCTGGGCATGAGCCTGGCCGGTGTGGCCAAGGCGGCTATCGACACCTACCAGTTTCGCGACGAGGCAGAGCGCGAGCGTTACCAACAGTTGACCAAGGAACTGCGCTGCCCCAAGTGCCAGAACCAGGATATTGCCGACTCCAACGCGCCGATTGCTGCCGACCTGCGCCGAGAAATCTTCCGCATGCTTGGCGAAGGCCAGAGCAACCAGCAGATCATCGATTTCATGGTCGACCGCTATGGCGACTTCGTGCGCTACAAGCCGGCGCTCAGCGGGCGTACCTGGCTGCTGTGGTTTGGCCCGGGGATCTTGCTGGCCGGTGGCTTCGTGGTGCTGGCGGTGATCGTACGCCGGCGCCGTGCTACGGCCGTGCAGGGCGTCGATGAGTTGTCTGCCGAAGAACGCGAGCGTCTCGCCAAACTGCTGGAAAAAGAACAGACCCATGATTGAATTCTGGCTTAGCGCGGGCCTTCTGCTGCTCGCTGCCCTCAGCTTTTTGCTGCTCCCGATCCTGCGTGGCCGCCGTCGCCAGCAGGAAGAAGACCGCACGGCCTTGAACGTGGCCCTTTACCAGGAACGTGTCGCCGAGCTGGCGGCCCAACAAGCCGCCGGTGTGCTCGATGAGGCGCAGATGGCCAAGGGCCGGGACGAGGCTGCCCGCGAGCTGCTGGCCGATACCGAAGGCGCCGAGGCCCCGCGCCAGGGGCATTTGGGCAAGGCCCTGCCGCTGCTGGCTGCGGTACTGGTACCGCTGATGGCGCTGGGGCTGTACCTGCATTTTGGGGCGGCCGACAAGGTGGCGCTGACCCAGGAGTTTGCCGAGGCTCCCAAGTCGATGGAAGAAATGACCACGCGCCTTGAACGCGTGGTGCAGGCCCAGCCGGATTCGGCCGAGGCCATGTATTTCCTTGGCCGGGCCTACATGGCCGAGCAGCGCCCCGCCGATGCCGCGCGTACGTTTGAACGGGCCGTGGCCCTGGCTGGCCGCCAGCCCGAGCTGCTGGGGCAGTGGGCCCAGGCCCAGTACTTTGCCGCCAACAAGCAGTGGAGCCCGCAATTGCAGGCGCTGACTGACGAAGCGCTGAAGGCGGACCCCAACGAGGTGACCAGCCTGGGCCTGCGCGGTATTGCCGCGTTTGAAGGCGAGCGCTATCAGGAAGCCATCGACTACTGGAAGCGCTTGCTGGCGCAGTTGCCAGAAGGTGATGCATCGCGAGCGGCGTTGCAGGGGGGGATCGACCGTGCCGCCGAGCGCCTGGGTGGCGCGCCAGTGCAGGCTACCGAGCCTGCACCTGTGGCGACTCGCCTGAAAGTGCGGGTGGAACTGGCGGCTGCCTTGAAGGACAAGGTTCAGCCGGACGACACGGTGTTTATCTTCGCTCGCGCCAGCAATGGCCCGCCGATGCCGCTGGCGGCCAAGCGGGTGACCGTGGCGCAGTTGCCGATCGAGGTGGAGTTGTCTGATGCTGATGCGATGATGCCGCAGATGAAACTGTCGCAGTATGCCGAAGTCCAACTGGTTGCACGTGTTTCACGCGCGGGTCAGCCTACCCAGGGTGAGTGGATTGGCCAGGGTGCGCCGTTGTCTAGCGCCACCCAGGCTACCCAACGCCTGACCATCGACACTCCAGACCAGTAAGAGAGCAATGCCATGCACAGCACCGTCCGCCTGACCCTGATTACCCTGGCCCTGGGTTTGTCTGCGTGTACGGTGCATGAGCCGTACGAGCAGCCCGCGCCACCGATCGAGCGTGTGCCGCCGTCGGGGCCGGTGGTCAAGCCCTTGCCGGGCAGGCAGCCTTCCACTCAGCCGAGCAAGCCGGCGGCGATACCCAAGCCCATGCCGCGTACCTCGGCCAGCTTTGCGCCACCGCCTGGCGGGGCAAGCCACTGGGATCCCAAGCTGGGTGTATATGTGTTGGAGAAACAGCCCAATACCTTCTACCGGCAGCGTACGTACTATCGGTTTGATAACGGCTGGAGTTGGTCGTTGAGCCCGAATGGGCCTTGGCAGGAAACTGACAGCAGTGGTGTACCCGGTGGGTTAGGGCGCGCGTTCGCACAGTAACGCTGTTTCTGTTTCTGTTTCTGTTTCTGCTTTTGCTTGTAAGCGCGCGATAGTTCAGGCGACGCAGATTGCGACTTCAGGAGGCCGAGCGGAGGGCTTGCGAAGGGAGGTGACGGGCATGGATGCCCGTCAAGCGCTGAGGCCCCATGGATGGGGCCTGCAGCGCGTACTCCCGGGAGCAAGACCGTAGCGAGGGAACCCCGGAGCGTAGCGCAGGGGCCGGATGATAGGAGCCAGCGTTTTTTGGTTACTTTTTGTCGCGTTTGACAAAAAGTGACCCGCCGTAAGGGCGGAAGGGTGACTATGCGCCACCTGCGTGAATGAATACCTACTCGATGTGAATGCCCACATCCAAGAAGCAAGAAGCAAGAAGCAAGATGCGAACTCGTCTGTTTTGACTCAGCGAACCGTCCGTTTGCGATGGCGACGCTGACTCACCTTTTCGCCCTTACGGCGAGTCACTTTTTGTCAAACGCGACAAAAAGTAACCAAAAAACGCTGCGCTCCCATCATCCGGCCCCTGCGCTGCGCTCCGGGGTCCCCTCACTCCGGCCTTGCTCCCGGCAGGACCGCGCCGAAGGCCCCATCCTGGGGCCTCAGCGCTTGACGGGCATCCATGCCCGTCACCTGCCTCCGCAAGGCCTGCGTTCGGCCTCCTGAAGTCGCGAAGATCAAGATCAAGATCAAGATCAAGATCAAGATCAACAGCAACAGCAACAGCAACAGCAACAGCAACAGCAACAGCACAGTACAGTACAGTTTTGCCTTGTTATTTCCATTGACTGTACTGGCCGGTGACTCCGCATAATGACGCCTCGAATTCACCCGGAGGTGGCATGAGCAAGACAGTCCTGGTACTGGTGGAAACCGTCGACGATTACCTGCCCATGCTGGAGCAGGCCGGTTACCACCTGATCCGTGCCCCTTCGCCGCCACTGCGCGCCGATGCCATTCATCGCCACGCCGAAGAAATCGATGCGGTACTCACCCGTGGGCCGCTGGGGCTATCCGCCACCGAAATTGACGCATTACCCAGATTGCAGATCATCTGCGTGATCGGCGCCGGCTACGAGCAGGTCGACCTGGCCGCCGCCGCCGCACGCGGCATAACCGTCACCAATGGCGCCGGGGCCAATGCCGCAGCCGTCGCCGACCACACCCTGGCCCTGCTGCTGGCGCTGCTGCGCGACATTCCTCGTGCCGATGCCAGCACGCGGCGCGGTGAATGGAACCGGGTGATCAGCCCCTCCGTGAGTGGCAAACGCCTGGGCATTCTCGGCCTCGGCGCAGTGGGGCTGGCGATCGCCAAGCGGGCCCACTTGGGCTTCGACATGCCCGTCAGCTACCACAGCCGCACACCACGCCAGGATGTGCCCTATGCCTGGTTCGACAGCCCTCGGCACTTGGCTGAAGCCGTCGACATCCTGGTGGTGGCCACCCCCGGTGGCGCCAACACCCGGCATCTGGTCGATGCCCACGTCCTTCAGGCCCTGGGGGCTGACGGCTATCTGGTGAACATCGCCCGTGCCAGCGTGGTCGACACGCAGGCCCTGATTGCCGTATTGCAGCGTGGCCAGCTGGCTGGCGCCGCGCTGGATGTCTTCGATGACGAGCCAGCAGTGCCCGATGCACTCAAGGCCTTGCCCAACACTGTGCTCACCCCCCACGTGGCTGGCCAATCGCCAGAAGCCGCGCGCGACACGGTGGCCTTGGTGCTGCGCAACCTGCAGGCGTTCTTTGCCGGTGAGCCAGTGTTGACCCCGGTACGCCCGTAGCCCTTTTCCAGATATCTGCCTGGCAGCGCCCAGGTAACAAGGAGTGTGTGCATGCAACTCGAAATCTTCCAGGTCGATGCCTTTTCCACTGAACCGTTCGGTGGCAACCCGGCCGCAGTGATCCCGCTGGACAGCTGGCTGCCGGACGATGTGCTGCAGCGCATCGCTGAAGAAAACAACCTGTCAGAAACAGCCTACTTCGTGCGCAAAGGCGAAACGTTCGACCTGCGTTGGTTCACCCCCACCGTGGAAGTCGACCTGTGCGGCCATGCTACCTTGGCCTCGGCTTACGTGCTGTTCGAGCAACTGGGTGAGCAGGCGCAAGTACTGCGCTTCAACACCCGCAGTGGCGAGCTGCGCGTGAGCCGCAGCACTGATGGCCTGCTGGCCATGGACTTCCCGGCCAAACAACCCGTAGCGGTGGACACGCCGGCGGGCCTGCTGCAGGCGCTGGGCTTGAGCCAGGCGAAGGCGGTGTACCGTAGCGACGATTATGTGGTGGTGATCGATGACGCCATGCTGCTCGAAACGTTGAAACCCGACTTTGTTGCGCTGTCGGCCTTCGACGTCCGTGGCATTGCCGTGACCGCGGCAGGGCGTGGCTTTGACTTCGTCACCCGCTGGTTCGGCCCGCGGGTTGGTGTGAATGAAGACCCGGTAACCGGTTCGGCACACACCTCACTGGCGCCGTTATGGGCCCAAAGGCTGGGCAAGAACGTGCTGAGCTGCGAGCAGGGCGGGGCACGCAAAGGGCAGTTGCAGTGCGAAGTGCCGGGCAATGGCCGCGTGATCATCAGTGGGCGGGCGGCGTTGTACCTGCGGGGCAATGTGTACATCTAGTACGGCGTGCGATGCCCTGGGGGGCTTCTATAATTGCAGGCCCATCTTTCCGTTCAAGGAGCCACCCATGGCCCTGGAAAAACAAGGCACCTGCCTGTGCGGCGACACGCGGCTGACGGTCACCGTCGACAATACCCATATCAGCGCTTGTCATTGCAGCATGTGCCGCAAGTGGACCGGCGGCCCGCTGCTGGTGGTGCACTGCAGCAAGCCTCCGCTGATCGAAGGGCGTGCGCCCAGCGTCTATGATTCGTCCGACTGGGCCCAGCGTGCTTTCTGTGGCCGCTGTGGTACGCACCTGTACTACCGGCTCAAGGCCAACGACTTCCATGCCGTGCCGGTCGGCCTGCTCGATGGCGACCAAGCCTGGGATTTTGACCTGCAGATCTTCGTTGAACAGAAGCCCGCGTGGTACTGCTTCGCCAATCAAACCAAGGAGCTGTCCGGTCAAGAGGTGTTCGAGCAGAACAGCTGATTCAACGTCATGTTTGTCCGGAGGCATTCCGTGGGTGAATGCCTCCGGACATTTCTGCGTGAACTTGCCAAACCGATGCATTCCTGAGAAAAGGGCGGTTTTGTTTTTCAGCGTTTGGAGTGTACCCGTGAGCCAAGAACTGCAGATCATCGACCTGGTCGAGGGTGACGGCAAAGCCGCCGTCAAAGGTGCCCTGATCACCACCCAGTACACCGGCTGGCTGGCCGATGGCAGCGAGTTCGACTCGTCCTGGTCGCGCGGTAAGCCGTTTCAGTGCGTGATCGGTACCGGCAGGGTAATCAAAGGCTGGGATCAAGGCCTGATGGGCATGCGCGTAGGTGGCAAGCGCAAGCTGCTGGTACCGGCGCACCTGGGGTATGGCGAACGCAGCGTAGGGGCGATCCCGCCGAATTCGGACCTGACCTTCGAGATTGAACTGCTGGAAGTGCTCACGCGGGATGATTGAGTGTTCGCGTTGCAACCCGAGGTTCTTGCACCTTACACAATTGCGCAACACCCAGCCCCTAACCTAGGCCTTGCCCAGGGAACGGCATCCACCTCCAGGGAGGAACCAAACGGGTTCAGGGCACTCTGACCCTCACTCGTGCCAAGGATGGCATTCACTACAAGGACGCCCTCTAACTGTTGGGCGATGTGGCGGGTAAACCCGATTTTCTCTGCCACACGAGCCTGCCTTGATGAAGTTGCCAACATTCTTCCACCGTCGCCGTCACTTGCTGCTGAGCCTGGTGCTGACTGCCATCGCCGCGCCGCTGGCGCTGGAGGCTGTCGAAAGCCGCGCGCAACCGGTGGATGGCACCCAGACCCTGGTGTTTCTGCGTCATGGCGAGAAGCCGGGCGAGGGGCTCGGGCAGTTGAATTGCCAGGGCCTCAACCGTGCGCTGGACCTGGCCACTGTACTGCCCGAGCGCTTCGGCAAGGCCGACTATGTGTTTGCCGCCAACCCCACGCGGCATGTCGAGGAAGGCAGCCGGGATGAAAGCTACAGCTACATCCGCCCACTGATGACCATCACCCCCAGTGCCATCCGCCTCGGCTTACCGGTGAATATCGACTACGGCGCCAACGACACCGCTGAACTGGCCGATGAGTTGCTGAGCAACAAATACCGCAATGCGACCATCTATACCGCCTGGTCCCACGGCTACCTGCCGGAACTGATCAACACGGTGGCCGGCAAGGCCTTGGGGGAGGAGCGGGTGATCACCGAGGACTGGAGCGGCGAAGACTTCGACACCCTCTACGTACTGACCCTGACTTGGCACGATGGCAAGGCCAGCCTGCTGAGCCGCAATGTGCGTCAGGGCCTGAATGACGGTGCGCATAGCTGCCCGACCTGATCCGCTGGTACTGTTTGGCAAGGAAGCCGGAACAGGGATGAGCGATGAAGCAGCGGGTAACGGTGATCGGTGGCGGAGTGGTGGGCCTGGCGACGGCTTACGCGCTGGTTCTGGAAGGGCGGTCGGTTGATCTGATCGAGGCCCGCGACAGCCTGGCGTCGGCCACCAGCTTTGCCAATGGCGGGCAATTGTCTTATCGCTATGTGGCGCCGCTGGCTGATGCCGGGGTGCCGTGGCAGGCGCTGGGCTGGCTGTTGCAGGGCGAGTCGCCATTGCGCTTGCGCTTGCGCATGGACCCGGCCCAGTGGCGCTGGCTGCTGGCATTCACCCTGGCTTGCCGGCGTAGCGTCAATCGCCGTAATGCCGGGCAATTGCTTGAGCTGGCGCTGTACAGCCAAGCTGTTCTGGCGCAGTGGCGCGAACATCAGAACCTGGGGGATTTCGCCTGGCGGCGCAATGGCAAGCTGGTGGCTTTTCGCAGTGAACGGGCCTTTGCCCAAGGCCGGGAACAGTTGACGGACCCGGCCAGTCAGCAGGTGCTGGCGGCTGCCGAGCTGCGCGCGCTGGAGCCTGCCCTGGATGGCGCACCGTTTGTGGGTGGCGTGTTCACGGCGGGCGAAGAGGTTGGCGATTGCCACGTGTTTTGCTTGCGGCTGGAGGCGCTGTTGCGCGCGTCGGGCCAGTGCCGTTTCCTGCTTGGCCGGCCGGTGACGCAATTGGTTCAGCGCCAGGGCCAGGTCGTGGCACTGCAACTGGGCGATCAGCAGCTGGACGTGGAGCAGTTGGTGCTGTGTGCCGGGCATCGCGGCCCTGGCTTGGCATTACCGGGGGTGCAGATACCGGTTTACCCGCTGAAGGGCTACAGCCTGACCGCACCGATCACCTCCGGGCACCTGCCCCCGGAGGTGAGCCTTACCGACTATGAGCGCAAAATCGTCTATGCACGCCTGGGGCAGCAGCTGCGGGTAGCGGCGATGGTGGACATTGTCGGCTTCGACGAGTCGGTGGACATGCGCCGTTTGCAGAGCATGCGGCGGCTGGCGCTGGAGACGCTGCCGAGGGCGGCGGATTATGGCCAGGCGGTGGAGTGGGCGGGGATGCGACCAGCGACACCTACCGGGGTGCCGATCATAGGTGGGACGGTGTACCGCAACCTGTGGCTGAACCTGGGGCATGGGGCGTTGGGGTTCACCTTGGCCTGTGGCAGTGCGCAGCGTTTGGCCAGGATGATGCGTTAAGCGGGCCGGCCTCTTCGCGGCTAAAGCCGCTCCTACGAGGACCCCAAGGTATTCAGGCTGGTGGTGGTTCTGTAGGCGCGGCATCAGCCGCGAAGAGGCCGGTACAGGCGAAGGATGTCTAGCGGCCGAAGCGCATCGGCCAGCCCACCACTTTCTTCGCCCGTGGCGTCGCATAGGTGCGCACTTTGGACGTGCTCAACCCCATG
This sequence comes from Pseudomonas sp. FW305-E2, assembly GCF_058782925.1. Taxonomy (NCBI): domain Bacteria; kingdom Pseudomonadati; phylum Pseudomonadota; class Gammaproteobacteria; order Pseudomonadales; family Pseudomonadaceae; genus Pseudomonas; species Pseudomonas sp. FW305-E2. The sequence continues at coordinate 15,383 of NZ_JBYSYE010000066.1, forward strand.
CGCACCAGCGATTCGGCAATGGTCACCGCTGCACTCACACCATCCACCACCGGCACGCCGGTGCGTTGGCGAATCTGCTCGTCCAGCCCGGCCATGCCGCCACAACCCAGGCAAATCACCTCGGCCTTGTCGTCACGCACGGCGCGTTCGGCCTGCTCGACAATCGCCTCCACGGCCCGCAGCGGGTCGGCTTCCAGTTCCAGCACCGCCAGCCCGCTGGCTCGCACCGAGGCGCAGCGGTCATACAGGCCCGAGAGCTTCAGGCGGTCCTCGATCAATGGCACGGTGCGGTCAAGCGTGGTTACTACGGAATAGGCGTGGCCCAGGTACATTGCCGTGCTGGCGGCGGCGTCAGTAATGTCCACCACAGGCACGTTGAGCAGTTCCTGCAGGCCTTCGCGGCCATGTTCGCCATAACCGGCCTGGATCACGGCATCGTAAGGCCCTTCAAAGGCCAGGACCCGGTCCATCACCGCGATGGCCGCCAGGTAGCTTTCGAAGTTGCCCTCCACCGATTCGGCGCCGAACCAGGGTGTGAGGCCGACGATTTCGGTACCAGGAGCGGCCACCGCACGGGCCTGTTCGGCAATGGCGTGGGTGATGGCTTCGGTGGTGTTGACGTTGGCGATCAGAATACGCATGGGCAGTCCTCCCTGACTAATGGCTGCTATGGTCGACGGCGATGCACTCGCCGCTGATGTCGTGGTATTGGCGGTTGCGTGGCGCGATCAACAGATAGAGGGCGGCGGCGATGCCGGCACCGATCAGCCAGGAGAACGGCGCGATACCCTGGAAGTTGGGCACCAGGGCCAGCACGATGGCCAGCAGTGCGGCCGGCACGAAGGCGGCCACGGCGCGCAGGTTGATGCCCTTGCTGTAGTGATAGGCGCCGGCCGGGTGCTCGGTATACAGCTCTGGCACGTTGATGCAGCCTTTGCGCAGCAACCAGTAGTCGGACATGATCACGCCGTACAGCGGGCCGAGCAGGGCGCCCAGGCCCGACAGGAAGTACACGATGACCAGCGGGCTGTTGTACAGGTTCCAGGGCAGGATCAGCACCGCCAGGGTGGCACTGATCAGCCCGGCACGGCGGAAGTTCAGGTGGCGCGGTGCCAGGTTGCTGAGTACGAAGGCTGGGGCGACGAAGTTGGCCATGATGTTCACCGCCACGGTGACGATCAGGAAGGCCAGGCAGCCGAGCACCAGGAATGGCGTGCTGGGTATGGCGGCGACGATCTGCGTCGGGCTGTCGATGATCTGGCCGTTGATCTGGAATTGCGCGCCGCACAGCACCACGGTGATCACGGCGAATACCAGGATGTTCACCGGCAGGCCCCAGAAGTTGCCGACGCGGATGGTCTTGCGGCAAGGCGAGGAGCGGGCGAAGTCACAGAAGTTCAGCACCAGGGTGCCGTAGATCGCCAGCCACAGTGCGCCGCCGGCAAAGATGTTGCGCCACATCTCGTAGCCGGTCAGCGGGGTAGCCACCGACCAGGCAATGCGCGCGTCGGCCTTGAAGTACATGAACACCGCCAGGGCGGCGACGGTCAGCAGGATCACAGGCCCGGCAAAGGCCTCGTAACGGCGCACCATCTCCATGCCGTAGGCCAGGATCACCAGCTGCACCAGCCAGATCGACACGAAACACACCCAGCCCAGGCTCGACAGGCCGAGGATGCTGTCGTGGTCGTAGGCTGCCAGTTGCGGCCACACGGCGGTGAGCAGCACCCGCAGCACTACCGATGCCAGGTAGGTCTGGATGCCGAACCAGGCGATGGCAATGATGGCACGGATCAGCGCCGGGATCTGCGCGCCGTGGATGCCGAAGGCAATGCGGCTGATGACCGGGAACGGTACCCCGGTTTTCTGGCCCATGTAACCCGACAGGTTCATGAAGAAGTACACCAGCGCCGCGCCGATGGCCAGCGACAACAGAATTTGCCAGCCGCCCAGGCCGAGGGCGAACAAGCCCATGGCGAACGAATAGTTGGCGATATTGTGCACATCGTTGGTCCACAGCGCGAAGATGCTGTAGCCGCCCCAGCGACGGCCTTCCATACGCGTTGGCGCCAGGTCGCGGTTATGCAGGCGCGGGCTGAGAACAAGGTCCGGCTGGTGGCCGGCAAGCGTGGACGCGGGGTGTGTGCTGGCGACGGATTGTTCAGGGGCAAGGTCGAGGCTGCTACTCATTCCGGCGGGCTCCTGATGCACATGGACTGCGATGAGCGGGCATGCGCACGGGCTCGCCATCTCGTCGGTGCAGCGTTGGCATCACAGGGTTGTGGGCGCGGCGGCTGACATTGGGTCGGCGTCGCGGATTCTTGTGTATCTATGTTTTGTTTAAGTTGTATACAAAACACGAACACACAAAAGCGAGTTCCATGCCAAGGGAAGAGCAGGTTTCATCAGGCGATCATTTCGAACTTATCTTGTTAAAAGGTAAGTTAATGAAATACAGAGCATATAAGTTGACCAAATGAACAAGTTATATTTTTTGAAAGATTGATTAGTTGATCATTTGGTCAAAATAACGGGTGGAAAGTGTGTAACGAATTGGGGCGCTACTGAAGAAAGTGCACACAAAAATGGCACCTATGGTTACGTTTTTGTGTACAAAAAATAGTCAACTTTTCCTGTGCTGGCCTCTTCGCGGGCACGCCTGCGAGGAGGCCAGTACAGGGGCCAATCAATCCATTGGCGGCAACCGCCGCTTGACCGGGGTCTTCTTGATGATCGCGGTATTGGTCTCAGCCAGCACATTCATGAGGTCGAGCAGCGTGTCCAGCTGCTCCATCGAGCGCACATGCAGTCGGGCGACGAAGCAGTCTTCGCCAATGACCTTGTCGCATTCGGTGAACTCAGGGATGGCAATGATCTGGCGCTCCACCTCCTGCAGCTTCCCCGGTAGCGGACGGATGCGCACGATCGCCTGCAACTGGTAGCCAAAGGCGCGCGGGTCGACCTCCACGGTGTAGCCGCGCAGCACGCCACGCTCTTCCAGCCGTCGCAGGCGCTCGCTGACGCTAGGTGCGGACAGCCCGCTGACCTGCGCCAGCGCCTTGAGCGAGCGGCGCGAGTCCTCCATCAGTGCGTTGATCAATAATTGGTCGATGGCATCGGTCATACCCACCTCATCAGGTGATTCGTGTTATTTGCCTTGATAGTAAAGGCAGGTTGTCGAAAATGCCTTGGTTATCCGCTGGATGGCCAGGCTGCCGCCTTTGCATACTGTGGCCATTATCAACGGGAGGTTTGAGATGGACAGTTCATTGCGCCGTGGCTCGCTGGAAATGGTCGCTGCCATGCTGATTTCTGGGACCATTGGCTGGTTCGTGCTGGTGTCCGGCCAGCCGGTGCTGGATGTGGTGTTCTGGCGCTGCGTGTTCGGTGCCGTGACCTTGCTGGCGATTTGCGCCGCGTTTGGCTTTCTGCGCCCGGGCGTGATCAGCCGCACGGCATTTTTGCTGGCGATAGCCAGCGGGGTGGCCATTGTCGGCAACTGGCTGCTGTTGTTCGCTTCATACGCCCGGGCGTCGATTGCCATCGGCACGGCGGTGTACAACGTGCAGCCGTTCATGCTGGTGGGGCTGGCGGCGCTGTTTCTGGGCGAAAAGATCACCTTGGCCAAGGTGACCTGGCTGAGTGTGGCGTTCCTCGGCATGCTGGCCATCGTCAGTGCCCATGGCGCTGGGCAAAGTAATGGCGAGGACTATCTGCTGGGGATTGCCCTGGCGCTGGGGGCGGCGTTTCTGTATGCAATCGCGGCCTTGATCATCAAGCGCCTGAGTGGCACGCCCCCGCACCTGATTGCGTTGATTCAGGTAACCACGGGTGTGTTGCTGCTGGCGCCATGGGTCACGCTTGGCGGGTTGCCGGTTGAAGTGCCGGCGTTGGCCAGCTTGTTGACACTGGGCATGGTGCACACCGGCCTGATGTATGTGCTGTTGTACAGCGCCATCCAGCGTTTGCCCACGGCGTTGACCGGTGCGCTGTCGTTCATTTACCCGATTGCGGCAATTCTGGTGGACTGGGTGGCGTTCGGGCACCGCCTGGCGCCGCTGCAGTGGCTGGGGGTGGGGTTGATCC
>NZ_JBYSYE010000067.1:0-19015 GCF_058782925.1 Pseudomonas sp. FW305-E2
AGGTTCCATGGGATTTTGGGTGGGGTGTGGGGTGCGGGTGTCAGGCTCTAAGGTGATGTCGCCGGTGAGATCGAGCGCCGCCCGCGCGGCGCATCGCGACGCAAGGCTCCCACATTTGTTGCAACGTGCCAATCCTGCAAGGCCATGGTTGCGCGCCTTGTCGGTCTGACGATGCCTGTGCGTTGTCGCTGTTATCGCCCCCCCCAGCCTTCAGTCATGCGCCAAGGCTGACAACCATGGCCTCACAGACATGGCCACGTTGCAACAAATGTGGGAGCGGCCTTGCGTCGCGATGCGCCGCGCGGGCGGCGCTGGATTTCCGCTACACCACAAGAATCAAGGCAAGCCCCGCAAAACCGTCAGCGCGGCTCCATGTGGGCAATCATCAACTGCACACTTTCATTGCCGCGAAACTCGTTCACATCCAGTTTGTACGCCAACTCGACCCAACGCACGGTCGGGTTCGGCCACACTTCGCGATCGACGCCGAAGGCAATGCCATCCAGCCGTACCGAGCCACACTCGCTCTTGAGCACCACCTTCAGGTGCCGCTCGCCAACCACACGCTGCTCCACCAGCTGGAACACGCCATGGAACAATGGCTCAGGGAAGTGTTGGCCCCATGGGCCGGCATGGCGCAGGGCCTTGGCCAGGTCGAGGTGGAACTCCTCTACCGCCAGGCTGCCGTCGGACAACAGCCGGCCGGTCAGGTCTTCTTCGCGCAGTTGACGCCGCACCTCTTCGTCGAAGGCCTCGGCGAATGCCGGGAAGTTGCCTTCTGGCAACGACAAACCGGCAGCCATGGCGTGGCCGCCGAACTTGCTGATCAGGTGCGGGTGGCGCGCGGCCACGGCATCCAGCGCATCGCGAATATGGAGCCCCGGCACCGAGCGCGCCGAACCTTTGAGCATGCCGTCGCCAGCATCAGCGAACGCAATGGTCGGCCGGTGGTAACGTTCCTTCAGACGCGAAGCCAGAATACCGATCACCCCTTGGTGCCAATCGGCATCGAACAGGCACAAGCCGTAGGGCATGGACTCGACCGGCAGGTCCTTGAGCTGGGCCAGGGCCTCGCGCTGCATGCCCTGCTCGATGGATTTGCGGTCCTGGTTCAGGTCGTCCAGCTGCTGGGCCATGTCCTGGGCCAACGCCGCGTCTTCGCACAGCAGGCATTCGATACCCAGGCTCATGTCGTCCAGCCGCCCTGCGGCGTTCAACCGCGGGCCGAGGATGAAACCGAGGTCGGTCGAGGTGATGCGCCGGTGATCACGGCGGGCCACTTCGAGAATGGCCTTCAGCCCTGGTCGGGCTCGGCCGGCGCGGATGCGCTCGAGGCCTTGGTGCACCAGGATGCGGTTGTTGGCATCCAGCGGCACCACGTCAGCAACACTGCCCAGCGCCACCAGATCGAGCAGCTCGCCAATGTTCGGCTGTGGCTGCGCCTCGTAGCGCCCAAGGCTGCGCAAGCGAGCGCGCAGGGCCATCAACACATAGAAGATCACCCCTACCCCGGCCAGTGACTTGCTCGGAAAGCTGCAGCCCGGCTGGTTGGGGTTGATGATGGCATCGGCATCGGGCAACTGCTCGCCCGGCAGGTGGTGGTCGGTGACCAGCACCTTGAGCCCGGCGGCCTTGGCGGCCGCCACCCCGTCGACACTGGAAATGCCGTTGTCCACGGTAATCAGCAACTGCGGCTGGCGCTGCAGCGCCACCTCGACGATTTCCGGGGTCAGGCCGTAGCCATACTCGAAGCGGTTGGGCACCAGGTAATCGACATGGGCCGCACCCAGCAGGCGCAGGCCCAGCACCCCGACGGTGCTGGCGGTGGCACCGTCGGCATCGAAGTCGCCGACGATGAGGATGCGCTGGCGCTGGTCGATCGCTTCGACCAGCAGGTCCACACCGGCCTCGATGCCCTTGAGCTGCTGGTACGGCAGCAGGCGTGCCAGGCTCTTGTCCAGTTCGGCCTCGCTCTGCACGCCGCGCGCGGCGTAAAGGCGGGTCAGCAAGGGTGGCAGGTTACCCAGAAATGGCAGGGTCGGCGGCAGCGGACGAGGTTCGATACGCATGGGTTGCTTCAACCACGCTCACCGAGCAGCCACTGCAGTTGTACTTCATGCTGGCCACGGTCATCAGTCACGAATACCGTACCTTCACTGATCATCACGTCCCACTTGATGCTACGCGGCATGTCGGTCGCCAGGGTTTCCAGCACCTCTTGCGGCACAGCGGCAATGCTCAGGTTTTTCAGGTTCTTGACCGCGCTCACCACTTTACCCTCCCACACTCGCAGGCTGCCGTAAGCCAGCAAGCTGGTGCGTTCGGTACGACGCGAGCACCAGGTCAGACGATCGGCATCGGGCTGGCCAACTTCAATCCAGTGCAGCACGCGATCGTCCAGGCTCTTTTCCCACAGCGCTGGCTCATCGACATCCGACAGGCCGCGGCCAAACGACAAGTTCTCGTTGTACCAGAGCGCGTACGCCAACAAACGAACTGCCATGCGCTCTTCGGTTTCCGAAGGGTGCCGAGCGATAGTCTGTTTGACGCTTTCGTAGACGTTGCGATCAAGGTCGGTGAGATTCAATTCGAACTTGTAGGTGGTGGACGGCTGGGCCATGGTCGACGGGCTTCGTGCAAAAGAAAGTGGCACAGTCTACCCCATCCGCACCTTCCATGCCCCGCAGCAGTACCCGGCGTAACCGACGTGTGATAAAACCACGGCTCTGCCCAACTGCCACGGACACCCCATGTCGACGCCCAGCAAACCCCTCGCCGGCCTTAAAGTTGTCGAACTCGGTACCCTGATCGCCGGGCCGTTCGCCTCGCGTATCTGTGCCGAATTCGGCGCCGAAGTGGTCAAGGTCGAATCGCCCGATGGCGGCGACCCGCTGCGCAAGTGGCGCAAGCTGTACGAGGGCACCTCGCTGTGGTGGTTCGTGCAGGCCCGCAACAAGCAGTCGCTCACCCTCAACCTCAAGCACCCCGAGGGCCGCGATATCCTCAAACGCCTGCTCGCCGAGGCCGACATCCTGATCGAAAACTTTCGCCCGGGCGTGCTGGAAAAACTTGGTTTGGGGTGGGATGTGCTGCATGCGCTGAACCCGCGCCTGGTGATGGTGCGCCTGTCGGGCTTTGGCCAGACCGGGCCGATGAAAGACCAGCCAGGCTTCGGTGCCGTAGGCGAGTCGATGGGCGGCCTGCGCTACATCACCGGTTTCGATGACCGCCCGCCAGTGCGCACCGGGATTTCCATCGGGGACTCGATTGCCGCCCTGTGGGGGGTGATCGGCGCGCTGATGGCGCTGCGCCACCGGGAAGTCAATGGCGGCCAGGGGCAGGTGGTGGACGTGGCACTGTACGAGGCGATCTTTGCCATGATGGAGAGCATGGTCCCGGAATTCGATGTGTTCGGCTTCATCCGCGAACGCACCGGCAACATCATGCCAGGCATCACGCCCTCCTCCATCCACACAAGCGCCGACGGCAAGCATGTACAGATCGGCGCCAACGGTGATGCGATCTTCAAGCGCTTTATGCAGGCCATCGGTCGCGATGACCTCGCCAACGACCCGACCCTGGCCAGCAACGACGGCCGCGACCTGCGTCGTGACGAGCTGTACGGGGTAATCGACCGCTGGGCCAACAGCCTGCCACTGGAGCAACTGATGCAGGTGCTGACCACTGCCGAAGTGCCGGCCAGCCGTATCTATTCGGCCGAAGACATGTTCAACGACCCCCAGTACCTGGCACGCGAGATGTTCCTGCAGGCCAAGCTGCCGGATGGCAAGCCATTCCACATGCCCGGCATCGTGCCCAAGCTGTCGGAAACACCCGGCTCTAGCGAATGGGTCGGCCCGGCCTTGGGCGAGCATACCGAGGCGCTGCTCGGCAGCCTGGGCTACGACGCAGCGGCCATCGCCAGCCTGCGCGCAGCGGGCACGGTCTGATCCTGGCGCTGACCGGTTCCATGTGCGCGCCCCGCTGCCTACGCCACCTGGTCCTGCTCTGCGGGCTGCTACCTGCGTTGCTGTTGCAGCCCGCACATGCCAAGGAGCACCTCTTCTGGCTGGTACGCGACCTGCCACCGTTCACCATTTTTGATGGCCCGGAAGAAGGCCGGGGGGTCATCGACCAGTTGTTACCGCTGCTGATAAGGCAGATGCCCGAGTACGAACACAGCATCGTGCGGGTCAACCGCGCCCGCAGCCTCCAAATGCTGCAAGACCGTGACACCTTCACCTGCGACCCAACCCTGCTGTGGACACCGGAACGGGCCAAATATGTGCATTTTTCTGTTCCATCGCTGGGCGTGCTCAGCGGCGGCCTGGTGTTGCGCAAGGAAAACCAGGCGCTGGTGGCACCCTACCTCAACGGCCAGCAGGTAGACCTGCATGGCCTGCTGAGCAAGGCGCCGCTAAAGCTGGGGATTGTCGCGGAACGCAGCTATGGCACGCAGATTGACAGCATCTTGCGCCAGTTACCCGACAGCGCGCTCAGCCGCCACTACGGCAACGAGGCCACCGCCAACCTGCTGCAGATGCAGCAGTTGGGGCGCCTGCGCCTGGTGCTCGGCTACTGGCCTGAAGTGCGCTACCTGATCCAACAACAAGGCGGGTCACTGGCTGACTACCAGTTTCATACTGTGCAGGGCGTGGATCGCTACCAGTTTCTGCATGTGGGCTGTTCAGACAGCGAATTGGGGCGTGCGGCAGTTGCCCACATCGACCAGTTGCTGCCCACCCTGCGCCGGGATGTGTTGCCAGGGTTGTATGCCCGCTGGCTGGACCTGGCATTGCGGGAGGACTATCTGGAGGAAAGCCGGCGTTTCTTTGAGGACAAATAAGCCTAGCCGGTCTGCACGGTCGTTGCAGGAGCAGCCGAGGGATACGTGCCTGCCCAGAAAAAGAAACCCCAGGCGCTGGGGAAGACGCCCGGGGCCAAGCGAAAGCCCTTGAGGACTTCCCGTGACAGCCTTGCCGGCGCCGGAGCAAAGCACTGGCTGGCTGCCCTACACTGTCTGATAGGCCACTCAGGCAAAGGTTCCCTGCGGTTGTTGGCGATGCTGCAATGCCGCGATCACACAAGGCTGCAACCGCCCCTCAGCTATCTGCAGGTCTCGGTGCAAGCCGTCCACAAGGTCGATCAGCAGGCGTTGCTCCTGCAATTGGCGCTCGCTGACCGTGCGCCGCAAGGTAATACCTGAGAGAGGGTCGTGAACGGTCAGTTGACGATTACCACTGGGATCGGCGATGCCGAGGTGGGTTTGATAGGGCGTCAGGGCTTCGTTGAGCAGGCTGCAGATTCTTTCCATCCGGATCACTCGCTGCGTGGTGGGACCTAAAGTAACTGACCAGCAGGCGCCGCAGAAAGTTCGTCAAGCGCGCCCGCTTCAGTGAGCATGCGGGGCTGGCATGACAGTTTGAATACGCGACCCTGGGCGCACCTGCAGTGTTTGCAAGGCGTGCTGCAGGCGTGGCATCGACAGCGGCCAGGGCAACTCGTCGAGCACCCACATGCCACATTTTCTGGCCTCCTGGGCAAGGTTTTGACGCGTTGGGGCAGGCCGGCCGACGAACAGCAATGCGCGCACTCGTCGCTGCTGGGCGAGCAAAGCAAGGCCGGCCCGGGCTGGCATGGCGTGGTCAAGGATCAGCAAGTCAGGGCGACGCTCAGCGCAGAGGCAGGCGTCGAGGTCAGCGACGCTTTCGCTGATGCGCACGTTGAAGACGCCTTGGCCATTGAGGGCCTGGTGCAAGAGGATCTGGTGGGATGGGCGAGCCTGGTGAATCAACACATAGGGCTGGTGCATGAGCCGCTCCTGATGGGAGGACCGGCTAATTTATGCTTGGCGCTCGGCAGGCCGAATAGGATGTTTCTGATAGACCGGAGGGAAAAGGCTGAGACGTTGGGGCTGCGCTGCAGCCCCAAACGCCATGCAATTACAGCGGCTTGCCGCGGTTGCCATGCTGGCTGACAAAGCCCTGTACAGCCTTCAGGTCATTGGCCAGGACCGTGCAACGCTCTTCACGGCTGAACAGGTCGCTGAGGTGCGCGGGTAGCTCCAGCGCCTTGCCCACACCGGCCTTCTCCACCGCGTCCGGGAACTTGACCGGGTGCGCGGTACCCAGCACCACCATTGGCGTGTCCAGGCTGCGGCGGCACTCGCGGGCAGCCTTCACGCCGATTGCGGTATGCGGGTCGAGCACTTCACCGGTGGCGGCGAACACTTCTGCGATGGTCTCGCAGGTTTGCTCGTCGCTGACAGCCAGCGAGTCGAACAGTTTGCGGGCTTCGGTCCAGCGGTCTTGCTCGACGCTGAAGCCGCCACCTTGCTTGAAGTTGGCCATCAGCTCGGCAATCGCACCACCGTTGCGGCCATGCAGGTCGAACAGCAGGCGCTCGAAGTTGGACGAGACCATGATGTCCATCGACGGCGACAGGGTCGCGTGCAGGGTTTCCTTGACGTACTGGTTGCCGCTCATGAAGCGGTGCAGGATGTCGTTGCGGTTGGTGGCGACGATCAATTGGCTGACCGGCAGGCCCATGTTGCGCGCCAGGTAGCCGGCGAAGATGTCGCCGAAGTTGCCGGTCGGTACCGAGAACGCCACCGAGCGCGCCGGGCCACCCAGCTGCAGGGCTGCATGGAAGTAGTAGACGATCTGGGCCATGATCCGCGCCCAGTTGATCGAGTTGACGGCGACCAGGCGGGTGCCCTTGAGGAACGACTGGTCGGCGAAACTGGCCTTGACCATTTCCTGGCAGTCGTCGAAGTTGCCTTCGATGGCGATGTTGTGGATGTTGTCGCCAAAGATGGTAGTCATCTGGCGGCGCTGCACTTCCGATACACGCTGGTGCGGGTGCAGGATGAAGATGTCGACGTTGTCGCAACGGCGGCAGCCTTCGATTGCAGCGGAACCGGTATCACCGCTGGTGGCACCGATGATGACCACGCGCTCGTTGCGCTTGGCCAGCACATGGTCAAGCAGGCGACCGAGCAACTGCAGGGCAAAGTCCTTGAACGCCAGGGTCGGGCCGTGGAACAGCTCCAGCACCCACTCGTTGCTGTTCAGCTGACGCAACGGGGCGACCGCAGCGTGGGCGAACTCGCCGTAGGTTTCTTCGAGGATCTTCTTGAAATCGGCGTCGGCGATGCTGCCCTCGACGAACGGACGCATCACGCGGAAGGCCAGCTCGTGGTAGGGCAAGCCGGCCCACGAGGCGATTTCTTCCTGGGTGAAGCGTGGCAGGTTTTCCGGCACGTAGAGGCCGCCGTCGCTGGCCAGGCCAGCCAGCAGCACGTCTTCGAAATTCAGGGCCGGTGCCTGGCCGCGGGTACTGATATAGCGCATGGGTGCAAACCTTCGATGCTGGGGCCGGGGCCGCGCGGGCGGCCCATCGGCAATATTTGTTAGTTGAGCTGCTCGACGCGAATGCGCACAACCTTGCCGACCACGTCCTGCAGGGCTTCCAGGGCGACGATGGCGTCATTGATACGCTGCTCGACCACGCCATGGGTCACCAGGATCATTGGCACCAGGCCGTCCTGTTCCTCGGCTTCCTTCTGCATGATCGACTCGATGTTGATACCGCGCTCCGAGAGGATGCTGGCGACCTGGGCCAGTACGCCCGGGTGATCCTTGGCCTGGATGCGCAGGTAGTAAGCGCTTTCGCAGGCTTCGATCGGCAGGATCGGGTGGGCCGACAGCGAGTCTGGCTGGAAGGCCAGGTGCGGCACACGGTTTTCCGGGTCGGAGGTCATGGCACGGACCACGTCGACCAGGTCGCCGACCACTGACGAAGCGGTAGGCTCCATACCCGCGCCGGCACCGTAGTACAGGGTGGAGCCGGCAGCATCACCGTTGACCATGACAGCGTTCATCACGCCGTTGACGTTGGCGATCAGACGGTCGGCCGGGATCAGCGTCGGGTGCACGCGCAGCTCGATACCTTCGGCGGTGCGACGCGCCACGCCCAGGTGCTTGATGCGGTAGCCCAACGCCTCGGCGTAGTTCACGTCTGCCGTTGTCAGCTGGGTGATACCTTCGGTGTAGGCCTTGTCGAACTGCAGCGGGATACCGAACGCGATGGACGCCAGGATCGTCAGCTTGTGCGCAGCGTCAATGCCTTCTACGTCAAAGGTCGGGTCGGCTTCGGCGTAGCCCAGCGCTTGAGCTTCGGCCAGCACGTCCGGGAAGGCACGGCCCTTCTCACGCATTTCGGTGAGGATGAAGTTGCCAGTGCCGTTGATGATGCCAGCCAGCCAGTTGATGCGGTTGGCCGACAGGCCTTCGCGGATGGCCTTGATCACCGGGATGCCACCGGCTACGGCCGCCTCGAAAGCGACAATCACGCCCTTCTCGCGAGCTTTGGCGAAGATTTCGTTGCCGTGCACGGCAATCAGCGCCTTGTTGGCAGTGACCACGTGCTTGCCGTTTTCGATGGCCTTCAGCACCAGGTCGCGGGCGATGGTATAGCCACCGATCAGCTCGATGACAATGTCGATCTCCGGGTTGCTTGCAACTTCGAACACGTCAGCGGTAATGGGGGTACCGGTAATCTGGCAGTTCGGGTTCTGCGAGCGCATGGCGATCTGTGCCACTTCAATACCGCGCCCGGCACGGCGGGCAATCTCCTCGGCGTTGCGCTGAAGTACATTGAAGGTTCCGCCACCGACGGTCCCCAACCCACAGATGCCTACTTTGACCGGTTTCACTGTGAACTCCCCATTGAACGGCCGACACGTTTGCCGACCGTGAAACTTGCCGTCACCCCATGACGACGGCGTACTGAACTGGATTACTTGGCAAGTGCCAGCTTGGCGACCTGCGGTGCCGGCTGGTAGCCCGGAATGACCTGGCCGCTTTCAAGAACAATGGCCGGCGTGCCGTTGACACCGATCGACTGACCCAGCTGGAACTGCTTGCTGACCGGGTTGGTGCACTTGGCGGCCTTGATTTCTTCACCTTCGACCATTTTGTCCATCGCCCCACGGCGGTCGCTGGAGCACCACACCGCCTGCAACTGCTGGTCACCCGCCGAACCGAGGCCCTGACGCGGGAAGGCGACATAGCGCACTTCGATACCGCGACGGTTCAACTCAGGCACTTCGGCGTGCAGTTTGTGGCAGTACGGGCAGGTAGTGTCGGTGAACACGGTGATGTGCGACTTGGTCTCGCCTTTGGCAGGATAAACCACCATCTCGGCGGCTGGAATGCCGTTGATGAGCTTGGCGATACCTTGGCGTTCGGTTTTTTCGGTGAGGTTGACCGGCTTGCCGTCCTGGATCTGGAACAGGTAGCCCTGCATCACGAATTGGCCGTCAGCGCTGGCGTACAGCACGCGGCCGCCCTGCAGCTTGACTTCATACAGGCCGTTGAGCGGGCTGCTGGCCACGCTTTCCACGGGCACTTCCAACTCGAGGTTCTGCAACGATTTACGGATGGCCTGCTCGGCACCGGCGTTGCTATCGGTTGCCGCGGCAACGGCAAAGGTACTGGCCAGCGCCAACGCGGCGGCGGCGAAAAACTGGGTCACGCGCATGGGAACTCCTGAAGGCGGACAGGGGCCGGAGGGCGCCACCTGCGGAAAAAACGCGGTGACCGTGCGGCCCTTGGTGCAAACCGCTCAAGCCTACCACATCACGCTGCCAGTGAAGGGGGTCGCAAGGACCGGTCGGCGGAACATGAAAAACATTCATCCACGCGGGTGGTGCTGGGCGTGCAACTGCTGCAGGCGGGCCTTGGCGACGTGGGTATAGATCTGCGTGGTCGACAGGTCACTGTGGCCCAGCAGCATCTGCACCACCCGCAAGTCGGCACCGTGGTTGAGCAGGTGGGTGGCGAAGGCATGCCGCAGGGTGTGCGGCGACAGCGGCTTGTCGATGCCGGCAACCCGTGCGTGGTGTTTGATACGGTGCCAGAAGGTCTGGCGCGTCATCTGCTCGCCGCGCTGACTGGGGAACAGCACGTCGCTGGGTCGGCCATTGAGCAGTTCGGCGCGACCATCGCGCTGGTAGCGCTCCAACCACACCACCGCCTCTTCACCCATGGGCACCAGGCGCTCCTTGCTGCCCTTGCCCATCACCCGCAGCACACCCTGGCGCAGGTTGACCTGGTCGAGGGTCAGGCTGACCAGTTCGGTAACCCGAAGGCCGCACGCGTAGAGCACTTCGAGCATGGCACGGTCGCGTTGGCCAATGGCTTCGCCCAGGTCCGGAGCCTGCAACAGGGCTTCGACGTCGGCTTCGGACAGCGACTTGGGTAGCGGCTTGCCCAATTGCGGCATGTCGACCTGCAGGGTCGGGTCGATGGCCACCAGCTTTTCCCGCAGCAGGTAACGGAAAAAGCCGCGCAGGCCGGAGAGGAAACGCGCCGTGGAACGTGGCTTGTAGCCCTGATCCAGGCGCCAGGCCAGGTGATCGAGGATCAGGTCGCGGCCGGCGTCCGGCAGCGATACCGAATGCTCCTGCAGCCAGCCATTGAACAGGGCCAGGTCGCTGCGGTAGGACACGCGGGTGTTGTCGGACAGGCCTTTTTCCAGCCATAGGGCGTCAAGGAACTGGTCGATCAGGGGGTGGTCGAGGGCGGGCATGAAATCTCGGTGGCAAACGACGAAATGGCGCTTAGTCTTTCATAACAACGTCGGCATAGGGAGCCCGCATGAGCGAACAGCAGATCCTTCTGAGTGTGGGCGGCATCGGCGCAGCAGCGCTCGCCTGCCAGTGGCTGGCCTGGCGCCTGAAGCTGCCGGCGATTCTGTTTCTGTTGTTGGCCGGGATCCTTGCCGGCCCGGCGCTGGGATGGCTCGACCCCGAGGCGCTGTTCGGTCCATTGCTGATGCCGCTGGTGTCGCTGGCGGTGGCGCTGATCCTGTTCGAAGGCAGCCTGACCCTGCACCTGTCGCAGTGGCGCGAGATCGGCAGCGTGGTGCATCGCCTGGTCACGGTGGGTGCACTTGTCACCTGGCTGGTGATTGCACTGGCAACCCACTGGCTGCTCGGGTTCGACTGGCCGCTGGCGATTCTTTTCGGCACCCTGACGCTGGTGACCGGCCCCACGGTGATCGTGCCGATGCTGCGCGTGGTGCGGCCAAAGTCTGCGATCGCGAACATCCTGCGCTGGGAAGGGATCATGATCGACCCCATCGGCGCACTGCTCGCCGTGGTGGTATACAGCTTCATCATCGCCAGCGCCGAGGGTAACGGCCTGAGCCAGAGCCTTATCACTTTTGCCGGTGTGATCTTCTGCGGTACCGCCCTGGGCGCGGCAGGGGGCTGGGTACTGGGGCAAATCATGCGCGAACAGTGGCTACCAGAATATCTGCACAATCTCGCGTCTTTGGCGGCGGTACTGGGCATTTTCATCGCCGCCAACCAGATCGTGCACGAGTCCGGGCTGCTGGCGGTGACCGTGATGGGCATGTGGCTGGCCAACATGCGCGGGGTTGATGTGCGCCAAATCCTGCACTTCAAGGAAAACCTCAGTGTGCTGCTGATCTCCGGCCTGTTCATCCTGCTGGCTGCACGCCTTGACCTGCATGCCCTGCTGGGCCTTGGCCCTGCTGTGCTGGCATTGTTGCTGGTGATCCAGCTGCTGGCACGTCCGCTCAATGTTTGGCTGGCCACACTGGGCTCGACACTCAACTGGCGGGAGCGCGCGCTGCTGGCCTGGATTGCGCCACGCGGCATCGTTGCTGCGGCCGTTTCCGCTATTTTTGCCATCCGTCTGCACCAAGCCGGCCACCAGGATGCCTTGCTGCTGGTACCGTTGACCTTCGCGGTAATCATTGGCACGGTGGTACTGCAAAGCGCCACGGCCAGGCCGCTGGCACGCTTGCTCAAGGTCGCCGAACCGGCACCCAGCGGGTTTCTCATCGTCGGTGCCAACGAACCGGCCCGGGCTATCGCCAAAGCCCTTCAACAATTGGGCTGCCGGGTTTTGCTGACGGACTCCAGTTGGGAAAACATCCGCGCCGCACGCATGGACGGGCTCACGACCTACTTTGGCAACCCGGCCTCGCAGCATGCCGACGCCCATCTGGACCTGGTCGGCCTCGGGCACTTGCTGGGCCTCTCTCCCGCCGGCGAAATCAATGCCCTGGCCTGCGCCAGGTTCCGTCATGATTTCGGCCACAGCCGGCTGTTCGTGCTAGCCAGTGGCCTGGAGAAACAACGTAGCGACAAGCATCGGGCGGCCGAAGAACACCGTGGGCATCTATTGGGGGCTAAGCCGATGACCTACCTGCAACTGGCCAACCGTCTGCATCAAGGCGCCGAGCTGTATAGCACCAACCTGACCGAAGGCTTTGGCTGGGATGCCTACCAGGCACTGCATGGCGAACGGGCACACTTGCTGTTCGCGCGCGATGGCCATGGCTGGGTCCATGTAGCCAGCCCTGATAACCCGTTGCAGCCACAACCGGGCTGGACCTTGGTGGCATTGATCGAGCCAGCAGCGCAACCGTAATGCTCAGGTGCCTGGTAGCACGGGCACCGGGCGCTTGTCCTCGTCAATGGCGACGAAGCTGAACACCCCATGGATTGCCCGATCACGGCCATCCAGGTACATGTTCTCGACAAACACATCCACCTGCACCTGCAAGCTGGTATTGCCGACCTTGATCACCGTACCCACCAGCTCGACGATCGAGCCCGCCGGAATCGGGTGCTTGAAATCGATACGGTCGGTAGACACGGTCACCAGCGGCAGGCGGCAGAAACGCGTGGCAGCGATGAACGACACTTCGTCCATCCAGGCCAGGGCGGTGCCGCCGAACAGGGTGTTGTGGTGGTTGGTGGTATTGGGGAACACCGCCTTGGTCACGCGGGTAACCGACAGTTCGGTGCGGCGCTGGATTTCCTGGTCTCGGGTCGTCATGGCAATCACATTCTTGGGGTTTCAAAACGCAAAAAAGCAGCCCGAAGGCTGCTTTTTTCTCGCTAGGCGGCCTCGGCCACCGGGCAAACTGCACTCAGGACAGTTTTTCCTTGATGCGAGCGGCTTTGCCGGACAGGTCGCGCAGGTAGTACAGCTTGGCTTTACGCACGTCACCACGACGTTTCACGGCCAGGCTGTCGATTTGCGGGCTGTAGGTCTGGAAGGTACGCTCTACGCCAACGCCGCTGGAGATCTTGCGCACGGTGAAGGCGCTGTTCAGACCGCGGTTACGCTTGGCGATAACGACGCCTTCGAACGCCTGCAGACGGGAACGCTCACCTTCCTTCACTTTAACCTGAACGACAACGGTGTCGCCTGGTGCGAAGGTCGGGATTTCCTTGCTCATCTGCTCGGCTTCGAGCTGCTGGATGATCTTGTTGGTCATGCTGTGCTCCTAAGATGGATACGCGATCCACCATCGATACGTTTAACTATCGTCCCGCTCGCGGAGATATTCCTCGAGCAGCTTCTTCTCTTCTCCAGAAAGCGAGCGACTTTCCAGAAGATCGGCGCGTCGTTCGAAGGTCCTACCAAGGGACTGCTTCATCCTCCAACGCCGGATATGTGCATGGTTGCCACTTAGCAACACGTCGGGAACACGCTGATCCGCATACACCTCAGGCCGGGTGTAGTGCGGGCAATCGAGCAGACCGTCGGTGAAGGAATCTTCTTCCGCCGAGTCCACATGCCCTAAAGCTCCGGGCAGCAGTCGCGTAACCGCATCGATCAGTACCATGGCCGGCAGCTCGCCACCGGAAAGCACATAGTCGCCAATCGACCACTCCTCATCGACATGAGCCTCGATAAAGCGCTCGTCGATGCCTTCATAACGACCGGCGATCAGGATCAATGATTCCTGTTCGGCCAGGCCTTTGACCGCCTGCTGAGTCAGCTTGCGGCCTTGTGGCGAAAGGTAGATCACCTTCGCCGCTGCTCCGGTCGCCTGCCTGGCGCTAACCAAGGCGTCTTCCAGAGGCTTGATTTTCATCACCATGCCCGGACCACCGCCAAACGGCCGATCATCTACCGTGTGGTGACGATCTGTGGTGTAGTCCCGCGGGTTCCAGCAAGTCACCTGAAGCAACCCTTGTTTCACCGCGCGGCTGGTAATGCCGTACTCCGTGATGGCCGAGAACATCTCGGGGAACAACGTGATGACGTCTACGCGAAGGTTACCCATCGTTTAGAAGTCCGCGTCCCATTCGACCCGCATCACGCCTGCTTCGAGGTCGATTGCCAGCACACATTGCTCCGTATAGGGCAACAGACGCTCGCGATCATCCAGGCTGCCTGCGCAGGGCTTGACCACCATTACATCGTTCGCACCGGTCTCCAACAGGTGATCGACCTTGCCGAACAGTTGTTCGTCCTGGTTGATAACCTTCAGACCTACCAACTGGTACCAGTAGTACTCGTCGGCAGCCAGGTTGGGCAAAAGGCTCCGCGGGATGCAGATTTCGTAACCGCTCAGAAGACGGGCTTCATCGCGATCGTCGAGACCTTTCAGCTTCACGACCAGGCCCTTTTGGGAGCCACGACCGCTGACCAGCTCGACCTGCTTTACCTTGCCTTCGTGCCGAAGCGTCCAGCGTGGATAATCCAACAGGTTTTCAATCGGATCGGTAAAGGAATACACCTTCACCTCGCCGCGAACGCCGTGAACCGAAAAAATCTTGCCAACGACGATGAGGTCGTCAGCCTTTTCTGGCGTCGCGTTCATACTATTCAGGCAGCGGCCTTGGCAGCTTCCTTCAGCAGCTGAGCAACACGCTCAGACGGCTGTGCACCCTGGCTCAGCCAGTAGGTGACGCGCTCTTGGTTGACCGACAGCTTAACTTCGGCGCCAGCAGCGATTGGGTTGAAGAAACCTACGCGCTCAACGAAACGGCCGTCACGGGCGTTACGCGAGTTGGTCACGGTCAGGTGGTAGAATGGGCGCTTTTTCGAGCCGCCACGGGCCAGACGAATGGTTACCATGTGAACATCGTTCCTATAGTCGGTGCTGCAGTTGATACAGCAGCTGGTACTGCAAATCTGAATGCCAAATAGGCACACGGGTGCCCAAAAGGCCGCATATTCTCGGGGAATACACGGACATTTGCAAATGACTTTTTCGGCAAGGCCTCGCCCTGCCGTCCAGATTTGCCGGTTGCGCCGCGAAATTCGCGGCTGTTGCCCCGCTACAGCGGGGGTTCTGGGCGCCTGCCCGACAAAAGGCAGGCTCCCGAATCAGGGGTTACAGCTTTGGCATGCCGCCACCTGGCAGCATCCCACCGAGGCCGCGCATCATCTTGGCCATGCCGCCTTTGGCAGAAAACTTCTTCATCATCTTCTGCATCTGCTTGTGCTGCTTGATCAGCCGGCCGATGTCCTGCACCTGGGTACCGGACCCCAACGCAATACGGCGCTTGCGCGAACCGCTGATCAGGTCAGGGTCGCGGCGCTCGGCCGGGGTCATGGAGTTGATGATCGCTTCCATCTGCTTGAACTGCTTTTCGGCCGCGCCCTGGGCGTTGCCCATTTGTGACAGGTTGACCCCGCCGATGCTTGGCAGCTTGTCCATCAGGCCGCCGAGGCCGCCCATGTTCTTCATTTGCTGCAGCTGGTCACGGAAGTCTTCGAGGTCGAAGCCCTTGCCCTTCTTCAGCTTTTTGGCCAGCTTGTCGGCCTTGGCCTTGTCGATGGTCTGCTCAGCCTGCTCGATCAGACTGAGCACGTCGCCCATGCCGAGGATGCGCGAAGCGACGCGGTCGGGGTGGAACGGCTCGAGGGCCTCGGTCTTCTCACCCATACCGATGAACTTGATCGGTTTGCCGGTGATTGCACGTACCGACAGCGCAGCACCGCCACGGGCGTCACCGTCGACCTTGGTCAGCACCACACCGGTCAGCGGCAGCGCCTCGCCAAAGGCCTTGGCGGTGTTGGCAGCGTCCTGGCCGGTCATGGCGTCGACCACGAACAGCGTCTCGATCGGTTTGACGGCAGCGTGCAGCGCCTTGATCTCGTCCATCATGTCGGCGTCGATGTGCAGACGGCCCGCGGTGTCGACGATGACCACGTCGATGAACTTCAGCTTGGCTTCACGGATGGCGGCTTCGGCGATGGCCACCGGCTTCTGGCTGATATCGGACGGGAAGAAGGTGACGCCGATATCGTTGGCCAGTGTTTCCAACTGCTTGATCGCCGCCGGACGATAGACGTCGGCAGACACCACCATCACGCTCTTTTTCTTGCGCTCTTTAAGAAAGCGCGCCAGCTTGCCGGCAGTGGTGGTCTTACCGGCGCCCTGCAGGCCCGCCATCAGCACGACAGCAGGCGGGGCGGCGTTCAGGGCGAGGTCTTCGTTGGCCGCGCCCATCAGGCTTTCCAGCTCGGCCTGGACGATCTTCACGAAAGCCTGGCCCGGGGTCAGGCTGCGCGACACCTCGGTCCCGACCGCACGATCCTTGACGCTGTTGACGAAATCCTTGACGACCGGCAGGGCAACGTCGGCCTCGAGCAGCGCCATGCGCACTTCGCGCAGCGTGTCCTTGATGTTGTCTTCGGTCAGCTTGGCCTTGCCGGTGACATGGCGCAGCGTCTGTGACAGGCGGTCGGTCAGGTTTTCGAACATGGTGATCCTTTCAGGCCCAGTAAAGCCGAGGTTTGTCAGGTGCCAGGGGGGAAATACACACCCGCCGGGCACAGCAAGGCGGCGATTATAGCGAAGTGCAGCGGCGACGCACACCTTGGTAGATATTCGGTGGCTGTGCTGGCCTCTTCGCGGGGGCGCCCGCTCCCGCAGGATCTTCACGGCTTGCAGGCCTGGGCCGTACCGGTGGGGGCGGGCGTGCCCGCGAATGCCCTGACACAACCCTTCAGTCTTCCTAGAGCGGCAGAATCTATGCCAAACTCCGTCTCTTTAAAGGCTCGCCAACCAGGACTTATGGTCTCCTCTCCCAGCCTCATTCCCAACCTGATCGCCGCCGGCCTATATATAGCAGCGGCCATCTACCAGGGCTCTCACCTGGCCCAGGGCCGCAAGGCCGACAAGCGCCTGCTTGGCCTGCTGGGTGCCTTCGCGGTGCTGGCCCAGGCCGGCGCACTGTTCTTCCAGCTGATCACCCCGCTGGGGCTGAGCCTGGACTTCTTCAGCGCCGCCAGCCTAATCGCCGTGGCAGTCATTACCCTGACATTGCTGGCCTGCCTGCGCATACCGGTAGAAAACCTGCTGGTGCTGCTGTTCCCGCTGGGCGCGGTAACGGCACTGCTGGCGCAGTTCGCGCCCCCCGGTACGGTGCCGCTGATCAATGAGGAACCAGGCATCCTTGCGCATATCCTGTTGTCGATCCTGGCCTACGGGCTGTTCACCATCGCGGTGTTCCAGTCGCTGCTGTTGCTGCTGCAGGACCGCCAGCTGAAGAACAAGCACCCGTCCGGGCTGATCCGCAACTTCCCGCCACTGCAGACCATGGAAAGCCTACTGTTCGGCTTCCTCTGGGCCGGTTGGTGCCTGCTGTCGCTGTCGCTGATCTCCGGCTGGCTGTTCCTCGACAACCTGTTTGCCCAGCACCTGGCGCACAAGACCTTGCTGGCCTGTGTCGCCTGGGTGGTGTTCAGCGTGCTGCTGTGGGGACGCACCCGCCTGGGTTGGCGGGGCCACATGGCCATCCGCTGGACGCTGGCCGGTTTCTGCCTGCTGATGCTGGCCTATTTCGGCAGCAAGCTGGTTCGCGAATTCATCTTGCATATCTGACGGCCGCCCATGGACACCCTGCCGTACGCACCGCTATTCGGCACTCTGGCACTGGCCCTTTTGTGGTCAGCACTGTTCACCGCCGTGGATGCTGCCCGCCTGCAGCTCAATGGCGCACTGCGCGCCGGCGAAGATGGCCATCCCGTGCTGCCGGCCCAGGCCTTGGTGCTGTGCGCCAGCCTGGGCAAGCTACTGGTGCTGGGGCTGGCCTGCCTGATGGGCCAGCGCCAGAGCGGCGAGCACGGCTTCTGGCTGGCAGGCCTGGCGGCGACCCTCGCCTTACTGGTGTTTGCCGAATACCTGCCGCGGCGCCTGGCCCGGCGTAACCCGCAGGCGTTTGTGAGCCTTGGCGCCAGCCTGCTGAAAGTGCCTCTCGCACTGCTGCAGCCACTGGCCTGCCTGCTGGACGGCGCCGCCAAGCTCATGCTGCGCCCGTTCCGCGCACAGCCCACCGCTGTGGCCCTGCACACGCAGGATGCCGACGACTTCGATGAGGATGAACCGCACGAAGCGCCTCGCCTTGGCCTGCTCGACGGCTTGCAGTCGTTGGACAAGATCACCGTCAACGACATCCTGGTGCCGCGCAACGAAGTGGATGGCATCAACCTGGACGAGCCGATCGAACGCATCATCGAGCAGTTGATCGTCAGCCGCCACACCCGCCTGCCGGTCTACCACAACGACATCAACCAGGTCGAAGCGATCCTCAACACCAAGCTGATCAGCCACCTGCTGCCCAAGGCCGAGCTGACCCTGGAAGCGCTGCACAGCGCCTGCTACGAACCCTATTTCGTACCGGAAAGCACGCCCCTGCAAATGCAGTTGTTGAACTTCCACAAGCAGCAACGCCGCTTGGGCGTGGTGGTGGACGAGTACGGCGAAGTACTGGGTATCGTCACCCTGGAAGACATTCTCGAAGAGATCGTCGGCGAGTTCGAGGACGAGCAAAGCCTGGAAAACCCACATGTGCATCCGCAACCCGATGGCACCTTCGTCATCGATGGCACCGCTTCGTTACGCGAAATCAACCGCACCCTGAGCTGGCACCTGCCCTGCGACGGCGGGCCGAAAACCCTCAACGGGCTGGTCACCGAAGCGCTGGAAAGCATCCCGGAAAGCGCTGTTTGCCTGAAGATAGGCCGCTATCGCCTGGAAATCCTCGAAACAGAGGACAATTGCGCCAGCAAGGTACTGGTGTGGACCGTGACCCGATAGCTATACTCGGGTCACGCTTACCCAGCCCTGCCGTCACGCCTGCTACCCGCACCCGGCGCTCCACGGCCAGTCCGCTCCACTGATACGCCCTGCGGTCCTGCGTCAACACCCCCGAACAGTACCCGCC
>NZ_JBYSYE010000068.1:0-18303 GCF_058782925.1 Pseudomonas sp. FW305-E2
CCCAGAAACAACATGGCCGCCGCCGCCCCCATCATCACCACCGTGGCGCCGAAGTCCGGTTCCATCAGCAGCAAGGCGGCCATGGGCAGCAGTACGATGAACGGTTTGAAGAAGCCCATCCAGGTTTCGCGCACCTCGGTCTGTCGGCGTACCAGGTAGCCGGCCAGGTAAATAACCACGAACACCTTGGCGATTTCCGAAGGCTGCACGTTGAAGAAGCTGAAACCGATCCAGCGCATGGAGCCGTTAACCTCACGGCCGATACCTGGCACCAGCACCAGTACCAGCAGGCCGAAGGCGCCAAGCAGCATCATGAAGCCCATGCGCTGCCAGGTGGCGATCGGCACCAGCATGGTTGCACCGCAGGCCACCAGGCCGAGAAACACGTACACCAGGTGGCGGAACATGTGATACAGCGGGTTGCCGGACTGTACAGCAGCCACTTCCGAAGAGGCCGAAGTGATCATCACCAGGCCCAGACCCAGCAAGGCCAGGCAACCGGCAAGCATCGGGAAGTCCAGATCGACGCCACGGCCGCTGATCAGCGGCGACGGGTAGGGTTTGAAGATGCCGAAGATCATGCAAGACCTCCCGCTGCCTGGGCGAACAGACGCCCCCGTTCCTCGAAGTTCTTGAACATGTCGAGGCTGGCGCATGCTGGCGACAGCAGCACGGCATCGCCGGCCTGGGCCAGCTCGGCACACTGCTGTACGGCATCGTCAAGCGTCTTGACCCGAACCAGTGGCACGGCATCGCCCAAGGCCTCGGCCAGGCGCTCGGCATCACGGCCGAGCAATACCACGGCGCGGCAGAAACGCTTGACCGGCTCGCGCAGCGCAGTGAATTCAGCTCCTTTGCCGTCACCACCGGCGATCAGCACCAACTTGCCTTCGATATCGGCGCCCAGGCCTTCAATGGCGGCCAGGGCAGCACCGACGTTGGTGGCCTTGGAATCGTCGTACCAGTTCACGCCATTACGCTCGCGTACCCACTGGCACCGGTGGGCCAGGCCACCGAACTCGCGCAGGGCCGCGAGCATGGGCTCGAACGGCAGGCCGGCAGCATGCCCCAGGGCCAGCGCCGCCAGGGCGTTGCTCTGGTTGTGAGCACCGCGAACCTTCAGTTCACGCGCCGGCATCAGCGTCTGGAACTCGAACGCCAGGTATTTTTCACCGTCCACTTCACGCAGGCCAAACGCTTTGAAGTCGGGCGAGTTGAGGCCGAAGGTCCAGCATGGTCGGCCTTCCACCGGCAGCGGCCGGCTCAGGGCGTCCTGGCGGTTGACCACAACCTGGCGGGCACCGCGGAAAATCCGGTGCTTGGCCAGGTGGTAGGCCGGAAGGCCGCTATAGCGGTCCATGTGGTCTTCGCTGATGTTCAGAACAGTCGCCACTTCGGCGTTGAGCTGGTCAGTGGTTTCCAGCTGGAAGCTGGAAAGCTCCAGCACGTACAGCTCGATGTCATCGGCCAGCAGGTCGAGCGCCGGGGTACCGAGGTTACCGCCCACGGCCACGCGTTTGCCGGCCTTGGCGGCCATTTCACCGACCAGCGTCGTGACGGTGCTCTTGGCGTTGGAACCGCTGATGGCAATGATCGGCGCCTTGGCATGGCGAGCAAACAGCTCTATGTCGCCAGACAGCTTCACGCCACGCGCGGCCGCCTGCTGCAAGGCCGGCGTGGCCAAGGCCAGACCGGGGCTCACGTACAACTCGTTGGCGCGGCACAGGAAGTCCACATCCAGTTCACCACAGCGCACTTCCACCTGCGGGTAATCACGGCGCAGGGTTTCCAGTTCCGGCGGTTGCTCGCGGGTATCGGCGACCGCAAAGGCAATGCCCCGGCTCGCCAGGAAGCGAACCAGGGACATGCCGCTCTTGCCGAGGCCGACAACGATGCGGAATTGGTCGGAAGCGATCAAAGACACGCTCATCTACCTCAGTTTCAGGGTTGCAAGGCCAATCAGTACCAGGATCACGGTGATGATCCAGAATCGGACGATCACCCGGGGCTCTGGCCAGCCCTTGAGTTCAAAGTGGTGGTGGATCGGCGCCATGCGGAACACGCGCTTGCCGGTCAGCTTGAAGGAAGCGACCTGGATGACCACCGACAGGGTTTCCACCACGAAGATGCCGCCCATGATGAACAGCACGATTTCCTGGCGCACGATGACGGCGATGGTGCCCAGCGCGGCGCCCAGCGCCAGCGCGCCGACGTCACCCATGAACACTTGCGCCGGGTATGTGTTGAACCACAGGAAGCCCAGGCCGGCACCGATCAGCGCGCCGCAGAACACGATCAGCTCGCCCGAGCCCGGCACGTAGGGGATCAGCAGGTACTCGGCGAACTTCACGTTACCCGACAGGTAGCAGAAGATGCCCAGCGCGCCGCCGACCATCACCGTCGGCATGATTGCCAGGCCGTCAAGGCCATCGGTGAGGTTGACCGCGTTGCTCGAGCCGACAATGACGAAGTAGGTCAGTACGACGAAGCCGACGCCCAGCGGAATGGTGACATCCTTGATGAACGGCAGGATCAGCGTGGTCTCGACGCTGGTTGGCGCCGTTTTGTACAGGAACACCGCCGCCGCCAGGCCGAACACCGACTGCCAGAAGTACTTCCAGCGGCTCGGAAGGCCACGCGAGTTCTTTTCGATCACCTTGCGGTAGTCATCGACCCAGCCAATGGCACCGAACGCCAGGGTGACGATCAGCACAACCCAAACATAGCGGTTGCTCAGGTCGGCCCACAGCAAGGTGCTGACGGCGATGGCCGACAGGATCAGCGCACCACCCATGGTCGGGGTGCCGGACTTGGACAGGTGCGATTGCGGGCCGTCGTTACGCACGGCCTGGCCGATTTGGCGAATTTGCAGGGTACGGATCATCCAGGGGCCCAGCCACAGCGCCAGGGACAATGCGGTCAGTACGCCAAGAATCCCGCGCAGGGACAGGTACTGAAAGACCGCAAAGCCTTTGTGGAACTGTTGCAGATACTCGGCCAACAGCAGCAGCATTAATGTTTCTCCCCGCTGGCACCGCACAATGCCGCCACGACGTTTTCCATCGCAGCGCTGCGCGAGCCCTTGATCAAGATAGTGGTGTCACTGGCATTCTCGGCGCTAACTGCATCGATCAGCTCAGCTTGAGTCGCGAAATGGCGGCCATTGGCGCCGAACGCCTTGACCGCATGTGTCATGTTGGAACCCACTGCGTACAGGGCGTCGACCTTGCCACGCGCGTAGTCACCCACCTGACGGTGGCCTTCTTCCGCCCATTGCCCCAATTCGCCGATATCCCCAAGCACCAGAACGGTGCGTCCGGAAAAGCCGGCGAGTATATCAATGGCTGCGCACATAGAGGTGGGATTTGCGTTGTAACTGTCGTCGATTACCCGTACCCCGTTCGGCGCGATCTGCGCCACGGTACGCCCCTTGACCGGTTGCACCGCAGCCAGGCCGGCGGCAATGCCGCTCAGGCTCAGACCAACGGCATGTGCAGCGGCGGCGGCGGCCAAGGCATTGCTGACGTTGTGTTCACCCAGCACATTGAGTTGCACGTCTACCGTTTCACCGGCGCCATGCAGGGTGAAGGACGGGCAGCCACGGGCATCGCGACCAATGTCTGACGCGTGGAAATCGGCCTTCGGGTTGCTGCGTGCGAAACTGACAACCTTGTGCGCACCGGCACGCGCCTTCCAGATATCAAAGGCTTTGTCGTCCAGGTTGAGAATGGCAATACCGCCTTCGCCCAGGCCCTCGAGAATCTCGCCCTTGGCTTCGACGATCTTTTCCGGGCCGCCGAATTCACCAACGTGGGCAGTACCGGCATTGTTGATAATGACCACCTGCGGTTGCGTCAGGCCCACGGTGTAGCGGATTTCGCCAATGCGCGAAGCGCCCAGCTCGATCACTGCTGCGCTGTGCTCCGGTGCGATCTCCAGCAGTGTCAGCGGCGCACCGAGGTCATTGTTCAAGTTGCCGCGGGTAGCGTGCACCAGGCCACGGGTACGCAGGATGCTGGCGAGCATTTCCTTGACCGTGGTCTTGCCGCTGGAACCGGTAATGGCCACTACAGGTTTGTCGAAAGCCGCGCGGTTCAGGGCGCCGAGCTGACCCAGTGCTACACGGCAATCCTTGACCAGTAACTGCGGCAGGTCGACACCGGCCACTTCACGCTCGACCAGGGCAGCCACTGCGCCTTTGGCTTTCACATCCGCCAGGTAGTCATGGCCATCGAAACGCGGGCCGGCCAGGGCGACGAACAGTTGCCCGGCGCTGACACTGCGGCTATCGATGCTGACGCCGGTGAACGTGGCGTCGCCACCGATGTGCTGACCCTTCAGTGCTGTGGTCAGCTGGCTGAGTGACAACGGCTTAAGCATGTGGAGCCTCCCAGGCTGCAAGTGCCTTTTCGGCTTCGGTCAAATCGGAGAAATCATGGCGCTCGCCATTGATCTCCTGGTAATCCTCGTGCCCCTTGCCGGCCAGCACGATCACATCGTTGGCTGCGGCGGTGGCAATCAGGTGCGCAATGGCTTCGCCACGCCCGGCGACGAACTCGACGTCGTCAGGCCTGGTGAAACCGGGGCGAATGTCATCGAAGATGCGCGACGGATCTTCAGTGCGCGGGTTGTCGTCGGTGACCAGTACGCGGTCGGCCAGGCGCTCGGCCACTTCGGCCATCAGCGGGCGCTTGCCGCGATCACGGTCACCGCCGCAGCCGAACAGGCACAACAGCTTGCCATGAGCGTGCGGACGCAGGGCCTCGAGTACTTTTTCAAGTGCATCCGGTGTGTGTGCATAGTCGACCACCACCAGCGGCTTGTCGCCGCCACCCAGGCGTTGCATGCGGCCTACCGGCCCCTGCAGTTGCGGCGTGACCTTGAGAATCTCGTCCAGCGCATAGTCCAGCGCCAGCAGGGTCGCCACAGCGGCCAGCATGTTGCTCAGGTTGAAGCGACCCAGCAGCTGGCTGCGCAAGATACGCTCCCCTTGGGCGGTGACGAGGGTGGCGCGCACGCCATCGTCACTGAATACGGCTTCGCGGCAGAACAGCGAGGCTTCAGGGTTTTCCAGGCTGTAGCTCAGCAGCCGGGTTTCGATATGGTCGACACTCGGGCGACGCTCGAAGTCGGCCGCCAGACGACGACCAAAGTCGTCATCCAGGTTGACCACCTGGCAACGCAGGCTCGGCCAGGCGAACAGCTTGGCCTTGGCGGCCTCATAGGCTTCCATGCTGCCGTGATAGTCGAGGTGGTCGCGGGACAGGTTGGTCATCACCGCGATGTCGAATTCCAGTGCGGCAACCCGGCCTTGCTCCAGGGCATGGGAAGACACTTCCATGGCCACGGCCTTGGCGCCGCCTTTCTTGAGGTCGTTGAGGGTCGATTGCACGGCAATCGGGTCGGGCGTGGTCAGGCGGCCGCTCTGCAACTCGCCGTAGAAACCGGTCCCCAGGGTGCCAATCAGGCCGCAGCGCTGGCCAAGCAGGTCGAGCGCCTGGGCTACCAGTTGGGTCACGCTTGTCTTGCCGTTGGTACCGGTCACGCCGACCAGATTCAACTGGCGGCTCGGTTCACCGTAGAAGCGCCCGGCGATGTCTGACAGCTGAGCGATCAGGCCTTTGACCGGAATCAGCGGCGCATCGGTCAGCGGCAGCACGCTGGCACCCTGCTCTTCGTAGGCCACGGCGGCAGCGCCACGGGCCAGGGCATCGGCGATATGCTCGCGGCCATCGACCTTGGCACCCGGCACCGCCAGGAACAAGTCACCCGGGCGCACATTACGGCTGTCCAGGGTCAGCTCACGAATCAATGGATCACGGCTGGCGTGGGCGAAAAGTTTGCTTAGTGGCATTGTCATCATCCACGCCCTCCCTTGGCGGCTGCTGCATTGACTTGCGATTGCACGGCGGGTGCAGGTGCAGGTGGCGGCAGGTTGTCTGGCGGCACGTTCATCAGGCGCAGGGTGCCGGACATGACCTTGCTGAATACAGGCGCCGATACCAGACCACCGAAGTAGCCGCCCTTGCCCGGCTCGTCGATGACCACAACGATGGCGTAGCGCGGGTCGCTCATTGGCCCGAAGCCGGCGAACAGCGAGCGGTAGGCGTTTTCGGTGTACCCCTTGGCACCCACGGTGGCCTTACGCGCGGTGCCGGACTTGCCGGCCACGTGATAGAACGGCACCTGGGCACGGAAGACGCCGCGCGGCGCTTCGATCACCTGCTGCAGCATGCCTTGAACGGTTTCGGCGACATCCTTCGGAATGGCCTGCACGGCTTCCGGCGCCTTGTCGACCTTGATGATCGACAGCGGCACCATCTTGCCGTCGTTGGCCAGCGCCGCGTAGGCATGCACCAGCTGCAGGGCAGTCACCGATACGCCGTAGCCATAGGACAGGGTTGCGGTCTCGGCCTTGCGCCACTCACGGTGGTTGGGCAGGTTGCCGACACGCTCACCCGGGAAGCCGAGACCGGTGTACTGGCCCAGGCCGACCTGGGACATGACCCGATAGATGGCCTCGCCGCCGATGTCGAAGGCGATCTTGCTCATGCCAACGTTACTGGAGTTGATCAGGATGCCGGTCAAATCAAGAATCGGGCCCTCGCTGCGCGACACGTCCTTGATGGTGTAGCGCCCGATCTGCAGGCTGCCAGGGTACACCTCGACCTTGTCGGTAGGCTTCCAGCGGCCGCTCTGCAACGCCGCACTCATGGAGATCGGCTTGACCGTGGAGCCTGGCTCGAACACGTCGATGATCGCCCGGTTACGCATGGCCGCCGGGAACATGCTACGGCGGTTGTTGGGGTTGTAGGTCGGCTGGTTGACCATGGCCAGGACCTCACCGGTCTTGACGTCCATGATCACCAGGCTGCCGGCCTTGGCGTCCTGTTCGGCAATGGCATTGCGCAGCTCGCGGGTAGCCAGGTACTGCAGGCGCAGGTCTATCGACAACGCCAAGGTCTTCCCGGCCTTGGCGTTCTTGGTTACCTGAATGTCCTTGATCAGCCGGCCGCGCCGGTCCTTGATCACCTGGCGCTTGCCGGGCACACCGGCCAGCCACTCGTCATAGGCCAGCTCCACCCCTTCACGACCGTGGTCGTCGAGGTCGGTAAAGCCGACCATGTGTGCAGTCACATCACCGGCCGGATAGAAGCGGCGGAATTCTTCCAGGCCGTACACACCAGGCACTTTGAGGTCGAGCACGTGCTGGCCCTGCTCGGGGGTCAGCCCCCGGACCAGGTAGATGAACTCTTTGTTGGCCTGCTGGGTCAGGCGCTCGATCAACTGCTGCGGGTTTTGCCCCAGCGCAGCGGCCAATTGCGGCCAGCGCTCCTTAGAGGCCTGCATCTCTTTGGGGTTGGCCCACAACGTGGTGACCGGGGTACTCACGGCCAACGGCTCACCGTTGCGGTCGGTAATCAAGCCGCGGTGCGCCGGGATGGGGATGTGACGCAGGCTGCGTGCATCGCCCTGGCCCTTGAGGAAGTCACGGTCAACCACCTGGAGGTCGATGATGCGCCAGCAAATGGCGCCGACCATGATCGCCAGCAAGCCGATCACTACGCGGAAGCGCCACGGGTAGAGTGCGCCTTCGAGCTTCATCATGGCGCCACCATCCGGACTTCGTCAGCTGATGGCACGCGCATCTTCAACTGCTCGGAGGCCAGGCTCTCGATGCGGCTGGCAGCAGTCCAGGTACTCTGCTCAAGAATCAGCCGGCCCCATTCGGCCTGAGCCTTGTCGCGCTCGTTCAATTCACCGTACAAGGTGTTGAGCAGTTGACGGTTCCAGTGCGCACTGTAGGACACGGCAATGGCCGAAACCAGCACGCCGACAAACAGCAGAAGCATCAGGAAGCTTCCGCCTGGCAAGGGTTTGGCAAGTAGCCTGCTCACCGCAGCTTCTCCGCCACGCGCATCACGGCGCTACGCGACCGCGGGTTGGCCTTGAGCTCAGCCTCGGAGGCGAACTGAGCCTTGCCAATGAGCTTGATTTTCGGCTCGAAGACCTTGTGCTGAACCGGCAGGTTGCGCGGCAGATTGTCAGCCTCACCCTTCACCAGCTTGCGCATGAACAGTTTGACGATACGATCTTCCAGCGAGTGGAAACTGATCACCGCCAAGCGACCACCGACTTCGAGCGCATCGAGCGCAGCCTCAAGGCCGGCCTCCAGGTCGCCCAGTTCGTTGTTGACGTGAATGCGAAGGCCCTGGAAGGCACGGGTAGCCGGGTTCTTGCCCTTTTCCCATGCCGGGTTGGCCACTTTGAGCACCTCCGCCAGGTCGGCGGTACGGGTGAAGGGCTGTTTTTCACGGCGCTCGACCACTGCACGCGCCATGCGCCCGGCAAAGCGTTCTTCGCCGTACTCCTTGAAGACGCGGGCGATTTCTTCCACGGGCGCAGTGGCGATGAACTCGGCGGCACTGATGCCCTGGTCCGGGTTCATGCGCATGTCCAGCGGGCCATCATTGAGGAAGCTGAAGCCACGCTCTGGGTCATCCAGCTGCGGCGAGGACACGCCCAGGTCCAGCAACACACCACTGACCTTGCCGTGCAGGCCGCGCGCTGCGACTTCCGCACCCAGCTCGGCAAAACTGCGCTGCACAATGACAAAGCGGCCGTCTTCGGCCGCCAGCGCTTGCCCCGTGGCAATCGCCTGTGGATCTTTGTCGAAGCCCAAGAGCCGCCCTTGCGGCCCGAGCTTGCTGAGAATCAGACGGCTGTGTCCGCCACGGCCGAAAGTGCCGTCCAGATAGCAACCGTCGGCGCGCAGGGCCAATGCCTCGACAGCTTCGTCGAGCAGGACGGTAATGTGGTTGAAGCCGCTATCTATGGTCACAGGATCAGGTCACGCAATTCGTCGGGCATGGCGCCCGGTTGTTGAATAGCTGCAAGGTCAGCTGCCGAAACCGCGTTCCAGGCATCTTCATCCCACAGCTGGAATTTGTTCAGTTGCCCCACCAGCATCGCCTTCTTGTCGAGCTTGGCGTACTCACGCAGGCGGGGCGGCACCAGGAAACGCCCGCTGCCATCGAGCTCCAGGTCAACCGCATTACCGATCAGCAAACGCTGCAGGCGGCGGTTTTCCTCACGCAACGATGGCAAGGCACGCAACTTGGCTTCTATCTGTTCCCACTCATCGAGGGGATAAACACACAAGCAGGGGTCTACGGCGTCAATGGTCACGATCAGTTGACCATTGCAACGTGAGTCGAGCTCGTCACGGTACCGGCTCGGCATGGCGAGACGGCCCTTTGCATCGAGGCTGACGGCGTTGGCTCCGCGGAACACGGCTGTGATTCCCCACAATGTTAGCTTTTTTGTGTCAGAAAACCCACTTCATCCCACTTTCTGCCACTTGCGCACACTATAGGAATCCGCCCGCAGCACCGTCAAGGCACGTTCATAAGGAAAAGCCTTACAGGACCGAGATTTAGCGCAACAACGGAATGTGGAAGGACTGCCAGAGAGAGAAAAACACGAGAAAAATCAAACCCACGCAAACGAATGGAGTTCGAAGTTAAAGTAATTTATTAAGAGTAAGATTTTTTCGGTATTACCAGAGAGGATCTGCTATCGATTCAAGCAGGGAAAGAAAGGTGGAGAGTCGATCTGTAAGCCGGGTTTTGTCGAGGACAGTCATTCCTCTACGACGGCCATCACTGGACGCCTCTAGCAACCTACCCGGTTCCGACGCGGGCCACGCCTGATGGAACCCTATTTGGTCTTGCTCCGAGTGGGGTTTACCTAGCCACGAACTGTTGCCAGCCGTGCGGTGCGCTCTTACCGCACCTTTTCACCCTTACCGGCACCGAAGTGCTTAGGCGGTTATTTTCTGTGGCACTTTCCGTAGGCTCACGCCTCCCAGGCGTTACCTGGCACTCTGCCCTATGGAGCCCGGACTTTCCTCCCCCTGCTGCTCACACAACAAAAAGTTGCGGAACAAAAACAGGCAGCGACTGTCCGATCGACTCTCCGCCGCCAAGGTTACCGGCACGCGCGCGCAAGAACAAGCGCCACCGACATTTATATCAAAATGCCACTACTCGGCTTTCTGCTTTTCCAGGGCAAGTTGATACAAGAGGTTCTTGCGCACCCCGGTAATTTCCGCTGCAAGCGCCGCCGCCCGCTTCAGTGGCAACTCAGCCAACAGCAGGTCGAGCACGCGCTGTGCTTCGGCACTGATGGCCTGCTCGCCCTCCGGCGCACTCCAACCGCCGACCAGCACCACGCACTCACCGCGCTGCTGATTGCTGTCGCCGGCTACGAACGCACGCAACTCAGCCAGCGGCAAACCCTTGAGGGTCTCGAAGGTCTTGGTCAGTTCGCGCGCCAGCAACGCAGGACGATCGCCACCAAATACCGCCTCCATGTCTTCAAGACACTCCAGGATGCGATGCGGGGCTTCATAGAAGATCAACGTGCGCGGTTCTTCCCTCACCTGCTCCAGGCGCGCCCGGCGCCCTGCCTGCTTGGCCGGCAGGAAGCCTTCGAAGATGAAGCGGTCCGATGGCAGGCCTGCCGCCGATAGCGCGGCGATCAAGGCACAGGCGCCCGGCACCGGCACCACGCTCACCCCTGCGGCCCGCGCCTGACGCACCAAGTGGTAGCCCGGGTCGGAAATCAGAGGCGTGCCGGCATCAGAGACGAGCGCCACATTTTCACCCGCCAGCAGCTTGGAGAGAAAACGCCCGCCCTCGTCACGCTCGTTGTGCTCATGACAAGCGGCCAACGGCGTATCAATGCCAAAGTGTTGCAGCAGACGGATCGAATGACGGGTGTCTTCGGCGGCGATCAGCGCCACGTCCGCCAGCACCTTCAGCGCCCGGGCGCTCATGTCGTCGAGGTTGCCGATGGGGGTTGCCACCACATACAGCGTCCCCACCGCGGATTTCGAAGCCCCTGCCACATCAGTCACTGCGCACACCTGTCATTCGGATCAAAGGCGCCATTGTAGCCCGAGCGCCTGCAACAGGGCGCAAAGAAACTCGCCGGCGATCAGGAACACACCACCTATAGTGAAGGATCGACACAGCAACATCGCGCCCCGGCCAGTGCTTGGGTACAATTGCCGGCCAACTTGATCGAGTAACAGGACCTTTACATGATCGCTTGCCTGCGGCTGCTCACAGCCCTCTGCCTCGCCGCCCTGCTGGCAGCCTGCGCCAGCTCGCCCTCATCCAGCCTGGGCGAACTGCCACGCACCCCGGATGCCAGCATCGAGCAACTGCTCGAAAAGGCCGCTTCCAGCAAGTCTGCAGAAGACGCCGCCCTGCTGCGCCTGAGCGCGGCCGACCTGGCCTACAAGCAGAAGGACTTCCCACGCGCCGCACGCATTCTCGAGCAGGTCCCGCTGGACACGCTCAAGCCGGCCCAGCAAGTGTTCGCCAGCACCCTCGCGGCGGAACTGGCCATGAGCCGCAACCAGCCCAAAGCAGCGCTGACCGCCCTGGCCCACCCGAGCCTGCAGCGCCTTGCCGAGCTGCCGACAGAACAGCAAGTGCGCACCTACAGCGTGCACGCCGCCGCGCTCGAAGCCGACGGCCAGGCCCTGGCTGCCGCACAGCAGCGCACTCTACTGGCCCCGCTGCTTGGCGGCCAGGCCGCCAGCACCAACAATGACGCCATCTGGGCCTTGGTTGCATCGCTTCCGGCAGAGCAACTGCAGCAGCCAACCAACGATCAGACCCTGGCTGGCTGGACCAGCCTGGCCTTCGCCGTGAAAAGCGCTGGCACCCTGGAGCAGCAGCAAGCGGCCATCGAAGCCTGGGTCAAACAGCACCCGGACCACCCTGCCGCCCAGCAACTGCCGCTGGCCCTGACCAAACTCAAGGAACTGGCCAGCCAGCCGCTGACCAAGATCGCCCTGCTGCTGCCTCAGGAAGGCCCGCTGGCCGGTGTAGCCCGCGCCCTGCGCGATGGCTTCATGGCCGCCCACTTCCAGGCCCAGCAAAGCGGCCAGCCAGCGCCTGCGGTGCAGGTGTTCGACAGCTCGCGTATCGGCTCGCTGGACGACTTCTATCGCCAGGCGCAAGCCGCCGGCGTGCAACTGGTCATCGGCCCGCTTGAAAAACCATTGGTCAAACAACTGGCCGCCAAACCACAGCTGCCGATCACCACGCTGGCCCTGAACTACGCCGACGCTGGCCAGAAGGCGCCGCCACAACTGTTCCAGTTCGGTCTGGCGGCCGAAGACGAAGCCCGTGAAGTGGCCCGCCGCGCCCGCGCCGATGGCATGGTCCGCGCCGTAGCCCTGGTGCCGAGCGGCGAATGGGGTGACCGTGTCCTGGCCGCCTTCCGCCAGGACTGGGAAGGCAATGGCGGAACCCTGCTCGCCGCCCAGCGCATCGCCCAGCCGGTCGCCCTGGCCCAGCAGATTGCCGACCTGTTCCAGCTGCGCCAGAGCGAAGGCCGCGCCAAGAGCCTGCAAAGCACGGTGGGCGGCAGCATCGCTGCACAACCGTCGCGCCGCCAGGACATCGACTTCATCTTCCTCGCCTCGACCCCACAACAGGCGCAGCAGATCAAGCCGACCCTGAACTTCCAGTACGCCGGTGATGTGCCGGTCTATGCCACCTCGAACCTGTACAGCGCCAGCGGTGACATCAACCAGTACAATGACATGAACGGCATCCGCTTCTGCGAAACACCGTGGCTGCTCGACACCAGCAACAGCCTGCGTCAACAGGTTGTACAGCAGTGGCCGCAAGCCGCTGGCAGCCTCGGCCGCCTGTATGCCATGGGCGTCGACGCCTACAGCCTGGCGCCGCGCCTGGGCCAGCTGAAAGCGCTACCAGACAACCGCATCCTGGGCCTTTCCGGCAGCCTGAGCATCAATGCCAACCAGCGCGTCGAGCGCCAGCTGCCATGGGCCGAGTTCACCGGCGGCCAGGTCAAGCGCCTGCCTGACACCGCGCGCTGATGGCCGCAGCATCGCCTACCCGTGCCGGGCAAGCGGCAGAAACCCAAGCCCTTGAGTACCTTCAGGGGCAAGGGCTGCAGTTGCTGGCGCGCAACTGGCGATGCAAAGGCGGCGAGCTTGATCTGGTCATGCTCGACGCCGATACAGTAGTATTCGTCGAAGTCCGCTACCGGTTGCACGCGGGCTTCGGAGGCGCCCTCGACAGTATCGACGGGCGCAAGCAGAAACGGTTGGTGCTTGCCGCCAGCCTGTTCCTGCAGAAGGAGGCCCACTGGGGCAACCACCCCTGCCGCTTCGACGTAGTCGCCCTGCAGGGTAGCCACCATGCAGGCAGACCGCTTCAATGGCTGAAAAACGCCTTCGAATGCTGAACCCACTTCGTTTTTTTTGCTCTATGTATCGCGGGCTGGTCGTTGTTGCGCGTAGCAAAGGCCACCGCCCCATTTAAGGTCACCAGATGGACATGCAATCCCGAATTCGCCGGCTGTTCGAGGCCAGCATCGAAACCAAGCAACAGGCAATGGACATCCTGGCACCGCACATCGAGCAGGCCAGTCTGGTCATGGTCAATGCGTTGCTCAACGAGGGCAAGATGCTCGCCTGCGGCAACGGCGGCTCGGCCGGCGATGCCCAGCACTTTTCATCGGAGCTGCTCAACCGCTTCGAGCGCGAGCGTCCCAGCCTGCCAGCCATCGCGCTGACCACCGACAGCTCGACCCTGACCTCGATCGCCAACGACTACAGCTACAACGAAGTCTTTTCCAAGCAGATCCGCGCCCTGGGCCAGCCCGGTGACGTTCTGCTGGCGATCTCCACCAGCGGCAATTCGGCCAACGTAATCCAGGCAATCCAGGCCGCACATGACCGTGAAATGATTGTCGTAGCATTGACGGGTCGCGATGGCGGCGGAATGGCTTCGCTGCTGCTGCCCGAGGACGTGGAAATCCGCGTGCCTTCGACAGTTACCGCGCGTATCCAGGAAGTCCACCTGCTGGCGATCCACTGCCTGTGCGATCTGATCGACAGCCAACTGTTCGGGAGTGAAGAATGACCCCTATGCGCCTCGGCCTGATGGCCCTGACCCTGTGCCTGAGCGTCACTGGTTGCAGCTCGGTACTCACCTCTACCCGCAATTCGCCGATCGAGGACGATCGCGGCACGCGCACCATCGGCAGCAAGATCGACGACTCGCTGATCGAGACCAAGGCTGCCGTGAACATTTCCAAAGCCAATCCAGACCTGGACAAGGGCTCGCACATCGTTGTCAGCAGCTACAACGGTATCGTCCTGCTGGCCGGGCAGACCCCACGCGCTGACCTCAAGAGCCTCGCGGAGCAAACGGCCAGCCAGGTCCAACGGGTCAAGAAAGTACACAATGAGCTGCAAGTGATGCAGCCCTCTTCCATTCTGGCGCGCAACAACGACGCCTGGCTGACCACCAAGATCAAGACCCAGATGCTGACCGACAACGCCGTGCCCAGCTCGCGCATCAAGGTGATTACCGAAAACGGCATCGTCTATCTGCTGGGTCTGGTCACCCGCCAAGAAGCCAACTCGGCCACTGCCGTGGTGCAGGGCGTGTCGGGCGTGCAGAAGATCGTCAAGCTGTTCGAGTACATCGATTGACTCAGTGATTGCCTGGACAGGCCAAACAAAAAGGCGATCCATCTGGATCGCCTTTTTTGTTACTTGACCACTTTCAGGCTTGGCCGGCCAGTCGGACGCGGCGGCTGCCCTCCATCGTCTGGCGGGCCATCGTCATCCGGCTGCACATCATCGTCTTCCAGCTCGTCGCCATCCATCGAAGACGGCTCCAGCTCGAAGACCATACCCTGGCCATTTTCGCGGGCGTAGATACCCAGGATTGCACCAACCGGCACGAACAGCGAGTGAGCCACGCCACTGAAGCGGCCCTCGAAGCTGACTGCGTCATTGTCCATGTGCAGGCTACGCACGGCACTTGGCGAGATATTCAAGACGATCTGGCCATCACTGGCGAAACCATCCGGCACCTGAACTTTCGGGAATTCGGCATTGACCAGCATATGGGGCGTGCAATCGTTGTCGACGATCCACTCGTACAGTGCTCGAACCAGATAGGGGCGACTGGAGTTCATCAACGGCTCCTTAAAGCTTGCGCATTTCACGTTCTACGGAGGACAGGCTCGCCTGAAAAGGCTCGCGGGCGAACTGGCGCTCCATGTAATCCAGCAGCGGCTTGGCTTGCCGCGGCAATTCGATACCCAACACCGGCAAACGCCAGAGTATGGGCAATAGACAGCAATCGACCAGGCTTTGCTCATCACTCATGAAGCAGGCGAACTCGCCAAACAACGGCGAGACCCCGGTCAGGCTTTCGCGCAAGGCCTTGCGCGCTTCGGTTCGGGCAGCTTCACTGCTACGCGGGTCAAGCACGGTATCGGCCAAGGCACACCAGTCGCGCTGGATGCGGTGCATCAGCAAACGGCTGTTGCCACGCGCAACCGGGTATACCGGCATCAGCGGCGGGTGCGGGTAACGCTCCTCGAGGTATTCCATCACCACGGTCGATTCATACAACGCCAGGTCACGGTCGACCAAGGTCGGCACGCTGCCATAAGGATTGACCTCGGCCAGCTTCGGCGGCAGGCGGGCGGGATCGACATCGATCAACTGCACGCTGACGCCCTTCTCGGCCAGAACCAGGCGCACTCGATGAGAATAGTGATCAGCGGGATCGGAATAGCAGGCTAACCTGTTGGTTGCGCCCATGTAGCGGCTCCTCGCACGGATGCTTGTGCAACTTTAAATGAAAACGCGCCCGGGGTGGCCTGGCAATACTGCTAGGCCACCCCGGGCGCGTTCAACAACCAGAAACTACTGCGTGATCAGTGCACGTCCTTCCAGTATTCACGCTTGAGCAAGTAGGCGAATACGAAGAAGAAAGCCAGGTACAGCAACACATAGGTGCCGATGCGCTGGCTTTCCAGTTTGACTGGGTTGGCCGAATAGGCCAGGAAGGTCACAAGGTTCTTGACCTTCTCGTCGAACTGCTCGGTCGTCAGGGTACCGGAATTCGGCGTAATGGTCAGCTGATCGCAAGCTTCATGGGTCAACGGGCTGCCGGTCAACGGGTCGAATTGCTTCTTGCCCTCGACCACCGTCTGCACCTGCTTGCAACCCACCACCTGGTTACCTTGCAGACCAACCAGCACGTTAGGCATGCCGACGTTCGGGAACACCTTGTTGTTCACCCCGTAAGGGCGCGATGGGTCCTCATAGAAGCTGCGCAGGTAGGTGTAAAGCCAATCGGTACCGCGCACGCGGGCAACCAGGGTCAGGTCGGGCGGCGCGGCACCAAACCAGGTCTTGGCGTCGCTGGGCTTCATGCCGATCTGCATGTGGTCACCAATCTTGGCGCCCGTGAACACCAGCTTCTCGAGCATCAATTCATGCGGGATACCCAGGTCATCAGCCACACGCTCGTAACGCTGGAACTTGGCACTGTGACACCCCATGCAATAGTTGGCGAAGGTACGCGCACCATCCTGCATGGCGGCCTTGTCAGTCAGGTCGATATCGACCTTGTCCAGCTCCAGGCCAGTTTCGGCAGCGAAGGAAAAGGCAGGCATCACTGCCAGCAAAAATACTGCAATCAACTTTTTCATCAGCCAGTCACCCTTTCCGGAACCGGTTTGGTCTTCTCAAGCCTTGTGTAGAACGGCATCAGCAGGAAGTAGGCGAAGTACAGCACCGTGCATACCTGCGACAGCAAAGTACGCCCAGGTGTCGGTGCCAGTACGCCCAGCACGCCGAGGATGACGAAGGCCACGCAGAACACCAGCAGGAAGACCTTGCTGATCCAGCCCTTGTAACGCATGGAACGCACCGGGCTGCGGTCGAGCCAGGGCAGTACGAACAGCACGGCGATGGCCGCCCCCATGGCAATGACGCCCATCAGTTTGTCAGGCACCGCACGCAGGATTGCGTAGAACGGTGTGAAGTACCACACCGGCGCGATGTGCTCTGGGGTCTTGAAGGCGTTGGCCTGCTCGAAGTTAGGTTTCTCCAGGAAGTAACCGCCCATTTCAGGGAAGAAGAACACCACGGCGCAGAACACGAACAGGAACACCACCACGCCGACAATGTCTTTGACGGTGTAGTAAGGGTGGAACGGAATACCATCCAGCGGAATACCGTTTTCGTCCTTTTTCTTCTTGATGTCGACGCCATCAGGGTTGTTCGAACCCACTTCGTGCAGGGCGAGGATGTGCAATACCACCAGGCCAAGAATCACGATTGGCAGGGCAACCACATGCAGGGCGAAGAAGCGGTTCAGGGTGATGCCCGAGATCAGGTAGTCACCACGGATCCACTGGGTAAGGTCATCACCGATCACCGGGATGGCACCGAACAGCGAGATGATCACCTGGGCGCCCCAGTACGACATCTGCCCCCATGGCAGCAGGTAGCCCATGAACGCTTCAGCCATCAGCGCCAGATAGATCAGCATGCCGAACAGCCAGACCAGTTCGCGTGGCTTTTGATAGGAGCCATAAAGCAAGCCACGGAACATATGCAGGTAGACCACGATGAAGAACGCTGACGCCCCCGTGGAGTGCAGGTAGCGCAGGATCCAGCCGTATTCCACGTCACGCATGATGTACTCGACCGAGGCGAACGCCTCTTCCGCCGAGGGCGTGAAGCTCATGGTCAGCCACACGCCGGTCACGATCTGGTTGACCAGCACCAGCAATGCCAGGGAGCCGAAGAAGTACAGGAAGTTGAAGTTCTTGGGTGCGTAATACTTGCTGAGGTGGTCTTCCCACATCTTGGTGGCGGGGAAGCGAGCATCAATCCAGTCCATGAACTTGCTCATCATGCGTTCTCCTGGTCGACGCCAATGACGATGATCTCGTCCGACTCATAAGAGTGCGGTGGCACGGGCAGGTTGAGAGGCGCTGGCTGGGACTTGTAGACACGGCCAGCCAGGTCATAGTGAGAGCCGTGGCATGGGCAGAAGTAACCACCTACCCACTTCGGCCCAAGGTCGGCGGGCGCCACCT
The DNA here is from genome assembly GCF_058782925.1 of Pseudomonas sp. FW305-E2. Classification (NCBI taxonomy): domain Bacteria; kingdom Pseudomonadati; phylum Pseudomonadota; class Gammaproteobacteria; order Pseudomonadales; family Pseudomonadaceae; genus Pseudomonas; species Pseudomonas sp. FW305-E2. Next base: position 17,971 of record NZ_JBYSYE010000068.1, read on the forward strand.
CTGGTCGGAAGGTGGGCGAGCAGCCCAGGTGCGTGCACAGGCCGACGAGAATAAGAATTTCCGGCTTGATCGAGCGAACCTCAGGGTCGACGTACGCTGGCTGTACCGAGGCCTTGGACTCGGGGTCGGACAGGTCACCCGTGATTTTTTTCAGATTGCCAAGGATTTCCTCCGTTCGCCGCACGATGAATACGGGCTGGCCACGCCACTCGGCCACCATCTGCTGCCCCGCCTCGACCTTGGCGATGTTGACCTTCACCGGTGCACCCGCGGCTTTCGCCTTGGCACTGGGAAACCATGACCCCACGAACGGTACCGCAGCCCCCACTGCCC
>NZ_JBYSYE010000069.1:0-18185 GCF_058782925.1 Pseudomonas sp. FW305-E2
GGCGGGAGGGGTGGATCTTGGCATTAGTGCTCCGGTACCCCGAGCGGTTGCTCGGAGGGCTTGTCAGTGGGTGCTGGCAGCGGTTTTTGTGGCACTTTCGGGCCAACGGTGACGATCACCAGTTTATCGGCTGACAGGTGTTTGTTCATGGCTGCCTTGACCTGTTCGACGGTAAGGGCCTGGGACTGTTGCATGAAGTCCTCTAGCCAGGTCAGCGGCAAGTTGTAGAAGCCGATCGCGCCCAGTTGGCCGACGATGCTGGCATTACTGGCATTGGACAGCGGGAAGCTGCCGGCCAGCTCGCGCTTGGCATCGTCCAGTTCCTGTTGGGTAGGGCCCGTCTTCAGGTAGTCGGCGAGAATGCCTTGCACCAGCTTGAGCGTACCTTCGCTGAGCTCGGCACGGGTTTGCAGGTTGATCATGAACGGACCGCGTACCTGCATCGGGCTGAATACCGAGTAAACGCCGTAGGTCAGGCCACGCTTCTCTCGCACCTCGCTCATCAGCCGGGTACCGAAGGCGCCACCCCCAAGGATCTGGTTGCCCAGCGACAGGGCTGGCCAGTCCGGGTCCTGGCGGTCGATCCCCAGTTCGGCCAGCATCAGGTGGGTCTGCTTGGACGGGAAGTCGATGTGGGTCAGGCCGGCCTTGGCGTCTGTGGGTTGGGCCGGTGCGGCCAGCGCAGGGCCCTTGGGCAGGCCGGCAGACACCTGGGCGGCGATGGCTTCGGCCTCTGCACGGCTGAGGTCGCCGACGAGGGCGATTACCGCATTGCCGCCGGTATAGGCCTTGGCGTGGAACGCGCGCAGCTGGGCAAGGCTTATGCCCGTGATGCTCTCTGCGGTGCCGTCGCTTGGGTGGGCGTAGGGGTGGTCGCCATAGAGCTTGCCGAAAAGGGCCTTGCCGGCGATCTTGCCGGGGTTTTGTTTCTCATATTCGAAGCCAGCCAGCATCTGGTTCTTGATGCGCTTGAGGGCATCCTCGGGGAATGTTGGCTTGCCCGCCACCTCTGTAAACAGTTTGAGGGCCGGTTCGCGCTTGTCCTTGGCACTGAGACTGCGCAGCGATGCGACGGCCATGTCGCGGTAGGAACCGTTGCCAAAGTCTGCGCCCAGGCCTTCGAAGCCCTCGGCGATGGCGCTGACGTCCTTGCCGGCCACGCCCTCGTTGAGCATGGCGTTGGTCAGAGCGGCCAGGCCTGGCGTGCCGCCGTCCTGGCTGCTGCCGGCAGCGAAGGTGACGCGCAGGTCGAACATGGGCAGTTCGCGGGCCTCGACGAACAGCACCCGGGCACCTTCGGCGGTGTTCCAGTGCTGGATGTTCAGCTGACGCCGGCTGGGTGCCTTGCCATTCAGTTCGGCCAGCGACTGCAAGGTGTTGGCCGGGCGGGCTGCGCTGCTGTCGGCCTTGGCAGCGTTATCGGCCATGGCCGGAGCGGCCAGCACTGCCGCCAGCGCCAGGGCACGAATGCCCGTGGCCAGCAGGGTTGGGCGTGGTGCGCGGCGATCACTCATGGGCGGACTCCTCGGGCAGTACATGGGCAACGCTCAGGCGTTCGCGGGTGAAGTAGGTGCGCGCGGCGTTCTGGATGTCCTGCGGGTTGACGCGCTTGAGCTCGTCCAGTTCGCTGTCGATCAGCTTCCAGGACAGGCCGACGGTTTCCAGCTGGCCGATGGTGGTGGCCTGGCTGCTGATGGAGTCGCGGTCGTAGACCAGGCCGGCGATGACCTGAGCGCGTACGCGTTCCAGCTCTTCGGCGCTGGGCGGCGTGCTCTTGAGTTCTTCAAGCAGCTGCCAGATGCCTTTCTCGACGTCGGCGAGGGTTTTCTGCTTCTGCACATTCGGCGTCGCCGAGATCAGGAACAGGCTGTCGCCGCGGGTGAAGGCGTTGTAGCTGGACGACGCGCCGGCCACCAGTTCCTGGCCACGCTCCAGGCGGGCCGGCATGCGGGCGCTGTAGCCGCCGTCGAGCAGTGCCGAGATCAGGCGCAGGGCATGTACCGTCCGAGGGTCCTTGGCGGTGGGCAGGCCGGGCACGTTGAAGCCGTAGATCAGGCTTGGCAGCTGGGTTCGTACGTGCAGGGTCAACTGGCGCCAACCAGGTTCGGCCAGTTCCAGTGGCAGCTTGGCTGGCGGTACGGCGCGTTTGGGAATATTGCCGAAATACTTCTGCGCCAGGCCCTTGACCTCGGCGGCGGTGACATCACCGACCACCACCAGGGTGGCGTTGTTGGGGGCGTACCAGGACTCGTACCAGTGGCGCAGTTCCTCAACTTTCATGCGCTCCAGGTCGGCCATCCAGCCAATGGTCGGCGTGTGGTAGCCGCTGGCCGGGTAGGCCATGGCGCGGAACAGCTCGAATGCCTTGGCATTGGGCTGGTCGTCGGTGCGCAGGCGGCGTTCTTCCTTGATGACCTCGATTTCGCGGCTGAACTCGTCGGCAGGCAGGCGCAGGCTGGCCAGGCGGTCCGCCTCCAGTTCCAGGGCTACCGGCAGGCGGTCGCGGGCCAGCACTTGGTAATAGGCGGTGTAGTCGTCGCTGGTAAAGGCGTTTTCATCGGCGCCGAGGTCACGCAGAATGCGCGAGGCCTCGCCGGGGCCGACCTTGGCGCTGCCCTTGAACATCATGTGTTCCAGCGCATGGGACAAGCCGGTCTGGCCCGGGGTCTCGTAGCTGGAGCCGACCTTGTACCAGATCTGCGAGACCACCACCGGGGCGCGATGGTCTTCGCGGACCACGACCTTCAGGCCATTGTCGAGGATGAATTCGTGGGTGGGTTGCACATCGGCGGCAAAGGCCGCGAGCGGCAGGCAGAGCGTGCCGAGCAACAGGCCAGCGGCGCGGCGGGCTAGAGCGTTCATACGGTGTTTAACCTGTTCGGCGGCCCGCTGGGTTTAGCGTCGGCGGGCCAGGAGGTGCTAGGATACTGATCCGGTTGCCTGGCGACCATGCCTGTCGCCGTTCTGGCCCACAGGACACTAAGTCAAAACATTGCGCATGAACCAGCCGGCTTCAAGATAGTCTGTTCTGCGTAGAGAGAATTCCCGATTGGCCATAGCTGGCCTATCGCTACCCTGAGATAGCCGTCTTCCATGTTTGGTTCCAACGACGACAAAAAAGCGCCGGCCGAGGCTGGTGAGAAGAAAGGCCTGTTCAGCTGGTTTCGCAAGAAGCCGCAGCCACCTGCGGGAGCGGGCGTGCCCGCGCATGAACCCCCCGCTGTCGAGCAGTCTGCAGCCGCTCCGGTCGAGGGATCTGCCGCCGAAGCGCCACAGGCCCCCGAACCCGTTCAGGCCCCTGCTGCCCCACAGCTGGCTGAGCCGCAGCCGGACGCCGCACCGGCCCGGCCCCCGGTAGTCGAGGCCCCCGTCCCTGAACCGGTGGCGTCCCAGCCATTGCAGGCGCCTGAGCCAGAGCCGGTTGCGTCCATGCCCTTGCAGGCGGCCCCTGTCGAGTCTGCCCCTGTCGAGACCGCAGCGCCGGTCAGCAACCTGGTGCTGCCGGTTGCCGAAGAGCCCGTGGCCCTGGTGCCGGACCTGGAGCCGAAGGCACCGCCCGCAATCCCGGAACGCGCGGTACCCGCCCCGGCGGCGCCTGTTGCTGCACCCGTCGAACAGGCCAAGCCCGGCTTCTTCGCGCGCCTAAAGCAAGGCCTGTCCAAGACCAGTGCCAGCATCGGCGAGGGCATGGCCAGCCTGTTCCTCGGCAAGAAGGTCATCGACGACGACCTGCTCGATGAAATCGAGACGCGCCTGCTGACTGCCGACGTGGGTGTGGAGGCTACCTCGGCCATTGTCCAGAACCTGACCCAGAAGGTCGCGCGCAAGCAGTTGGCCGATGCCGATGCCCTGTACAAATCGTTGCAGGAAGAACTGGCTGCGCTGCTGCGCCCGGTCGAGCAGCCGCTGAAGGTACAGGCCCAGAACAAACCCTATGTGATCCTTGTGGTTGGCGTGAACGGCGCCGGCAAGACCACCACCATTGGCAAACTGGCGAAAAAGCTGCAACTGGAAGGCAAGAAGGTCATGCTGGCTGCCGGTGATACCTTCCGCGCCGCCGCGGTCGAGCAGTTGCAGGTGTGGGGCGAGCGTAACCAGATTCCGGTGATCGCCCAGCACACGGGTGCCGACTCTGCTTCGGTCATCTTCGATGCCGTGCAGGCCGCCAAGGCCCGTGGCGTCGACGTGCTGATCGCCGACACTGCCGGCCGCCTGCACACCAAAGACAACCTGATGGAAGAGCTGAAGAAGGTCCGCCGGGTCATCGGCAAGCTCGACGTTGAGGCGCCGCACGAGGTGCTGCTGGTGCTTGACGCCGGCACCGGCCAGAACGCCATCAGTCAGGCCAAGTACTTCAACCAGAGCGTCGAGCTGACCGGCCTGGCCCTGACCAAGCTGGACGGCACTGCCAAGGGCGGGGTGATCTTCGCCCTGGCCAAGCAGTTCAACATCCCGATCCGTTTCATCGGCGTCGGTGAAGGCATCGACGACCTGCGTACCTTCGAAGCCGAGCCGTTCGTCAAGGCTCTGTTCGCCGAGCGAGATTGACCATGATCCGATTCGAGCAGGTTGCCAAGCGCTATCCCAACGGTCATGTGGGGTTGCATGAGCTGAGTTTCCGGGCGCGCCGGGGCGAATTCCTGTTCGTCACCGGCCACTCCGGCGCAGGCAAGAGCACCCTGCTGCGCCTGTTGCTGGCCATGGAGCGCCCGACCAGCGGCAAGCTGATGCTGGCCGGGCAGGACCTTGGCCAGATCAGCAATGCGCAAATCCCGTTCCTGCGCCGGCAAATCGGCGTGGTGTTCCAGAACCACCAGTTGTTGTTCGACCGCACCGTGTTCAACAACATTGCCTTGCCGCTGCAGATTCTCGGCCTGTCCAAGGTCGAGATCGCCAAGCGCGTGGACTCGGCGCTGGAGCGCGTGTCGCTGTCCGACAAGGGCGAGCTGTTTCCGGCCGACCTTTCCACCGGGCAGCAACAGCGGGTGGGTATCGCCCGCGCCATTGTTCACCAGCCGGCTCTGCTGCTGGCCGACGAACCCACCGGTAACCTCGACCCGCGCCTGGCTGCAGAGATCATGGGCGTGTTTGAGGACATCAACCGCCTGGGCACGACGGTATTGATCGCCAGCCACGACCTGGCACTGATCGCGCGCATGCGCCACCGCATGCTGACCTTGCAACGCGGCCGCTTGATCGGCGATGGGGAGGCCGGGCAATGAACACTACACGCACGCCGAAGGTTTCCGAGCGGGTCGCACCGAAACCGGCCGATCCGCAACCTGCGAAGAAAAAGCGCGGTGAAGACGATGATGGCCCGGACTTCCGCACCCTGCTGCATGCCTGGCTGGAAAGCCACCGTGCCAGCTTGGCCGACAGCCTGCGCCGCCTGGGCAAGCAGCCGATCGGCAGCTTCTTCACTTGCCTGGTCATGGCAGTGGCGCTGAGCATGCCGATGGGCCTGTCCTTGTTGCTGAAGAACGTCGAGCAGCTTGGCGGTTCTTGGCAGCGCGCTGCGCAGATTTCGCTGTACCTCAAGCTTGATGCCGGCAGCCGCGATGGCGAAGCGCTGCGCGACGAGATCAAGGGCATGCCTGGCGTGGCGGACGCCCAGTATGTAAGCCGCGAGCAGGCCCTGGAGGAGTTCCAGCAGCAGTCCGGCCTGGGCGAGGCCTTGCGCGAACTGCCAGACAACCCATTGCCGGGTGTGGTGGTGGTAACCCCGACCGAGGTCGACAAGCCGGCCCTGGACGCCTTGCGTCAGCGCCTGGCGGAGCTGCCGCGGGTGGACGTGGCGCAACTGGACCTGGTCTGGGTCGAGCGCCTGGCAGCCATCCTCAAGCTGGGTGACCGCTTCGTCTTCGGCCTGGCCGTAATGCTGATTTCTGCCCTGCTGTTAGTAATCGGTAACACAATTCGTCTACACATTGAAAACCGTCGTATCGAGATCGAAGTGATCAAGCTGGTCGGCGGCACCGACGCCTACGTGCGCCGGCCGTTCCTGTACATGGGCGCCCTGTATGGCCTGGGCGCAGGCCTGCTGGCGTGGGGCATCCTGGCGTTTGGCCTGAACTGGCTGAACGAGGCGGTGGTAGGGCTTTCCGGGCTGTATGGCAGTGACTTCGCCCTGGGCGGCGTTCCGGCTTCCGATGGTCTGTCGCTCTTGATCGGAGCAGTGTTGTTGGGGTATATCGGTGCATGGATTGCAGTCGCCCGCCACTTGAACGAGCTGGCGCCGCGATAGTTTTTACGTGCCAGCATTGACATTTTCTTCACTGCGGAACTTGTACCGTCGTTCCAGGTCAATGTTGGCAGCGCCCACAAGGTGCGAGTTTTGTAAGTCGGAGGTTCTTGAATGACCACATCGTTGCAACCTGCCTATGCCCTGGTACCCGGTGCAAACCTGGAAGCCTATGTGCACACGGTCAACAGCATCCCGCTGCTGACGGTCGAGCAGGAGCGTGATCTGGGCGAGCGTCTCTATTATGAGCAGGATGTCGAGGCCGCTCGTCAGATGGTGATGGCCCACCTGCGTTTCGTCGTACATATCGCCCGTAGTTATGCCGGCTACGGGTTGGCCCAGGCTGACCTGATCCAGGAAGGCAATGTCGGCCTGATGAAAGCCGTCAAGCGCTTCAACCCTGAAATGGGCGTGCGCCTGGTGTCGTTCGCTGTGCACTGGATCAAGGCAGAGATCCACGAGTTCATTCTGCGCAACTGGCGCATCGTCAAAGTGGCTACCACCAAGGCTCAGCGCAAGCTGTTCTTCAACCTGCGTAGCCAGAAGAAGCGCCTGGCGTGGCTGAACAACGACGAAGTGCATCGCGTGGCGGAAAGCCTTGGCGTCGAGCCGCGCGAAGTGCGCGAGATGGAAAGCCGCCTCAGCGGCCAGGACATGGCCTTCGATCCGGCAGCGGAAGCTGACGACGACAGCGCCTTCCAGTCGCCTGCGCATTACCTGGAAGACCACCGTTACGATCCAGCGGTGCAGTTGGAGGATGCCGACTGGAGTGACAACTCCACCAGCAACCTGCACGAAGCGCTGCAAGGTCTGGACGAGCGTAGCCGCGACATTCTCTATCAGCGTTGGCTGGCGGAAGAGAAGGCCACCCTGCATGAACTGGCAGACAAGTACAGCGTATCGGCTGAACGTATTCGCCAGCTGGAAAAGAATGCGATGAACAAGGTCAAGGCACTGATTTCTGCCTGATCGAGTCTGGGTTGTAAAGAAAAGCCGCTGGCCCTATGGGGTGAGCGGCTTTTTTTGTTTGTGCTGGCTTCGCCGGCCTCTTCGCGGGTAAACCCGCTCCTACAGGGGATGCGGTTGCCTGTAGGCGCGGGTTTGCCCGCGAGGAGGCTGGGGGATGCGGTTGCCCGTAGGCGCGGGTTTGCCCGCGAGGAGGCCGGGGATGCGGTTGCCCGTAGGAGCGGGTTTACCCGCGAAAGGGCCGGGCCTGCATTCAAAGCTTTCTGGATGAGTCCAGCTGCATCAGGTAGCTGGGCCCGCCCAACTGGCTCATCTGCCGGCGAATCCAGCCGGCCCGGCTGGCCACGTAGGCACTCGGCCGGCTGGCACTCCATTTGATTGGGCTAGGCAGCACCGCAGCCAGCTGCGCCGCCTGCTGGCGGCTGAGCCGGCTGGCGTCGACACCAAAGTGATAACGCGCCGCCGCCTGGGCACCAAACACGCCCTTGCCCCACTCGGCGCTGTTCAAATAGACCTCGAGAATCCGCTCCTTCGACCAGAACAGCTCAATCAGTGCGGTGAACCAGGCCTCCAGCCCCTTGCGAAACCAGCTGCGGCCTGACCACAGAAACAGGTTCTTGGCCACTTGTTGGGTCAGGGTGCTGGCGCCGCGAATGTTGCCACCGCGTTCGTTGTGGGCCAGCGCCGCCTGAATGGCCGGGAGGTCGAAGCCCCAGTGGTTGGCGAACTTCTGGTCCTCGCCAGCAATGACTGCAACCTTGAGCTCATCGGAGATGTTCTCCCAAGGCTCCCAGTCGCGCTGCAGGTCGATCGGTTCACCATTCACCCAAGACTGTACCTTGCGCTCGACCATCAGCGCCGTGCCGGGCGGTGGTACCCAGCGGAACACCAGCACCAGCACGATGCTGCCGGCAACGAACCAGAGCAGGGCGCGGGAGAGGCGACGGATAAGCGTTGACAGCATGTCGATGGCTTGGCCCTAAGGGTGGAAGGGGCCATTATACAGACCCGATACAAGGAGTCGTCCCATGCTTCGCAGCTTCCTGATGCTTGCCGCCTTTTTTGGCTTTACCGGTGTCGCCCTGGGCGCCTTCGCCGCTCATGGCCTGAAAAACCGGCTGACGGCTGACTACCTGGCAATCTTCCATACCGGCGTGACTTACCAGCTGGTCCATGCCTTGGCGATCTTCGGCGTTGCGGTGCTCTCGGCGCACCTGCCCGGGCGCCTGGTCGGGTGGGCTGGCGGCCTGTTTGCGTTGGGCATCGTGCTGTTCTCCGGCAGCCTGTACCTGCTGACCCTCAGTGGCCTTGGCAAGCTTGGCATCATCACCCCGATGGGTGGCTTGTGCTTCCTTGTCGGCTGGCTGTGCCTGGGCCTGGCAGCCTGGCGGCTGGGCTGACCGAGTGGTCCACAATCACGACTAATGGCGCGCACCGCCCTTGGGTTGCAGGGCGGTTCGGCGCTAGAATGCTGGCCCCAAAGAACAATGGTGGCCGTGCGCATGCGCATTAAATTGAACGGTGAACCTTACGAACTGCCTGCCGGCGAAAGCGTTGCAGCCCTGCTGGCGCGCCTGGAACTGACCGGGCGCCGTGTTGCAGTGGAACTGAACCTGGATATCGTGCCGCGTAGCCAGCACGACAGCACGCTGCTGAATGACGGCGACCAGGTCGAAGTGGTCCACGCCATCGGTGGCGGCTGACAGCAGCCCGGCGGTTCACAAGCAAGCCCTGCAACCTTTTCCCGAGGAACAACGATGAGCAACGTTCGTAGCGACAAGCCCTTCACCCTGGCCGGGCGTACTTTCCAGTCGCGCCTGCTGGTCGGTACCGGCAAGTACCGTGACATGGAAGAAACCCGCCTGGCCACCGAGGCCTCGGGTGCCGAAATCGTCACCGTCGCTGTGCGCCGCACCAACCTTGGCCAGAACGCGGGCGAGCCGAACCTGCTCGATGTACTGTCGCCCGACAAGTACACCATCCTGCCGAACACTGCAGGCTGCTTTGACGCGGTGGAAGCGGTACGCACTTGCCGTCTGGCCCGCGAACTGCTCGATGGGCGCAAATCGCACGAGTCCCGGACGCTGGTGAAGCTGGAAGTGCTGGCCGACCAGAAAACCCTGTTCCCCAACGTGATCGAAACCCTCAAGGCCGCCGAAGTGCTGGTCAAGGAAGGTTTCGACGTCATGGTCTACACCAGCGACGACCCGATCATCGCCCGTCAGCTGGCCGAAGTCGGCTGCATCGCGGTCATGCCGCTGGCTGGCCTGATTGGCACCGGCCTGGGTATCTGCAACCCCTACAACCTGCAGATCATCCTGGAAGAATCCAAGGTGCCGGTGCTGGTCGATGCTGGCGTGGGTACCGCATCCGACGCCACCATCGCCATGGAAATGGGCTGTGAGGCAGTACTGATGAACTCGGCCATCGCCCACGCCCAGCAGCCGGTGCTGATGGCCGAGGCCATGAAACACGCCATTGTCGCGGGTCGCATGGCCTACCTGGCCGGTCGTATGCCGAAGAAACTCTATGCCAGCGCCTCCTCGCCGCTGGATGGTCTGATCAAGTAAGAGCAACTGATGACTGAATCGCACGATACGCCGATCACCCCCGACGGCGAAGCCCGCCCACACCGCCGCATCAAGAGCTTCGTGATGCGTGCCGGGCGCATGACCGAAGGCCAGCAACGCGGCCTGGACCAAGGCGGCCCGCTGTACATCCTGCCACTGGCTGACAGCCCGGTGGACTACGACCAGGTGTTCGGCCGTTCGGCCCCGCGCACCTTGGAGATCGGCTTCGGTATGGGCCATTCCCTGCTGGAAATGGCCGCTGCTGCACCTGAGCAGGACTTCATCGGTGTGGAAGTGCACCGCCCGGGTGTTGGCGCGCTGCTCAATGGCGTGCTGACCCAGGGGCTGAAAAACCTGCGGGTGTATGACTGCGATGCTATCGAAGTGCTGAACCGCTGCGTGGCGGATAACAGCCTTGATCGGCTGATGCTGTTCTTCCCAGACCCATGGCACAAGGCGCGTCACCACAAGCGCCGCATCGTCCAGCTGGAGTTCGCCGAGCTGGTACGTCGCAAGCTCAAGCCTGGTGGTGTGTTCCACATGGCCACCGATTGGGAGCCGTATGCCGAGTACATGCTGGAAGTGATGAGCGCAGCTCCTGGCTATCGCAACCGTGCGGCAGACGGCACCTATGTGCCGCGCCCCGAAGAGCGCCCGATCACCAAGTTCGAACGCCGCGGTGAGCGGCTGGGGCACGGGGTGTGGGACTTGAAGTTCGAGAAGGTCGATTGAGCGGCTGATACGGCTTCTCGATGTGCCGATGCTTGCAGGAATGCAGGCGAAAAAAACCGCCTTGAGAAGGGCGGTTTTTTCTTTGTAGGAGTGGGTTCACCCGCGAATACGGTAGTGGCGGCAACGGTGAACGGCGGGTGGAGATTGGCCAGCACGGCCGGCCCTTTCGCGGGTGAACCCGCTCCTACAAGGGCCCGGGGCCATTGGGTCAGCCTCGGCGATCCGCCACCACGCCAATCAATACCAGCACCACCAGCAACACAGGCGCCAACGCATAGTTGTTGAACTGGCTGAGCCCCTTCACCACCCACGGTGTGGCATAGATCAGCGCAGCACCGCTACCGATCATGACCATCAGCGCCATGAACGGCACGCGCAGGGCGCCCGCGAGGCCGCCCAGGCGCTGCTCGGCCCAGGCTTTGACATCAGTGCCGAACAGCACCAGCAGGCAGCCTACCAAGGCCAGTGAAATCTCCGACAGGTTGCTGCGGCTCCAGCGGGAAACCGTCGCGAGCAGATCAAGTACCAGATCCATGGGTCATCCTTAGGTCAAGAAATACTGCAGCAGGTCATTGAGGAACAACTGGCCCCTCGGCGTGGCTACCAGTCGATCCGGTTCGACCTGCAAAAGGCCCTTTTGTTCGGCGGCACGGCGTGCTTCCTGCAGCTGTGACAGCGGCAAGCCGGTGCGTTGGGTGAACAGTTCGGCTTCCACGCCATCGGTCAGGCGCAGGGCGTTCATCAGGAACTCGAACGGCAGTTCATCGACTGGCAGCAGCTTCTCGCCGGCCTTGAACGGCTTGGCCAGGTTCAGGTAATCCTTGGGCAGGCGGGTCTTCCAGGTACGCAGGATGCGCCCGTCGGCAAAGGTGAGCTTGCCGTGAGCGCCAGCGCCAATGCCGATGAAGTCACCGAAGCGCCAGTAGTTGAGGTTGTGCCGGGCGGCGCGGCCTGCCTGGGCGTAGGCCGATACCTCGTACTGGCGGTAGCCGTGCTCGGCCATCAGCGCTTGGCCGGCTTCCTGAATATCCCAGAGGATGTCGTCTTCGGGCAGCTCTGGCGGCTGGTTCCAGAACACCGTGTTCGGCTCCACGGTCAGCTGATACCACGACAGGTGGGTCGGCCCCAGATCGATGGCCTGGCGCAGGTCACCCAGCGCATCGTCCAGCGACTGGTCGGGCAGGCCGTGCATCAGGTCCATGTTGAAATTGTCGAAACCGGCCGCGCGCGCCATGTCGGCGGCCCGAACCGCTTCGTCGCCATTGTGGATGCGCCCCAGTGCCTCCAGCTTGGCTGGCTGGAAGCTCTGCACGCCGATCGAAAGACGGTTGATACCGGTCTGCCGGTAGGCCTTGAACTTGTCCTGCTCGAAGGTGCCCGGGTTGGCTTCGAGGGTGATCTCGATGTCTGGCGCGAACGGAATACGTTGCTCTATGCCACGCAGTAGCCGGCCAAGGGCGTTGGCACTGAACAGGCTTGGCGTACCGCCACCGAAGAAGATCGAGCTGATCGGGCGACCTTGTACGGCAGCCAGTTCCTGGTCGAGGTCGTCGAGCAGGGCTGTGACGTAGGCATCTTCCGGTAGTTCAGGCCCGGCTGCGTGGGAGTTGAAGTCGCAATAAGGGCATTTGCGTACGCACCACGGAATGTGGATGTACAGCGCCAGCGGCGGCAGGCTGCTAAAGCCTGCCGCGCCGGGGGGCGACAGCATTTCGATCATGCCAGGCCCAGACGTTTGCGCAGCAGGGCCATGGCACGGGCGCGGTGGCTGAGCTGGTTCTTGTCTGCTGGGGCTAGATCGGCGCTGGAGCAGTTGCGCTCCGGTACCCAGAACAGCGGGTCGTAGCCAAAGCCCTGCTCGCCGCTGGCCTCGAACAGGATGCGCCCGTGCCACAGGCCTTCGCACAGGATCGGCAATGGGTCGTCGGCGTGACGCACCAGCGCCAGAACGCAGACGAACTGTGCACTGCGCTCAGCTTCAGGCACGTCTTTCAAGGCTTCGAGCAGCTTGGCATTGTTTGCCGCGTCACCTTTGCCATCGGCATAGCGCGCCGAGTAGATGCCCGGCGCGCCGCCGAGGAAGTCCACTGCCAGGCCAGAGTCATCGGCCAGGGCCGGCAGGCCGGAAATGCGGGCGGCGTTGCGCGCCTTGAGGATGGCGTTCTCGACGAACGACAGGCCGGTTTCTTCCGGCTCCACCTGGCTGAACTCACCAATCGAGTGCAGCTGCACGGAATGGCCGAGCATGGCCTGGAGTTCCTTCAGTTTGCCGGCATTGTGGCTGGCCAATACGAGTTGCTGGAAATTCATCATTCGCCTGGGAACACTTCCTGGTTGAAGCTGAGAGAGTTGCTGATGCCGCCGGTTTCGATGTTCAAGTCGAAGGTGACGGTTTCTGGCTGGTCGATCTTGAACTGGGCGATGTAATACACCGCGCCCTGTTCGGTAATCTGCTTGAACGACAGCGGGCTGCTGCGCCCGGTCAGGTCCTTGACCGTGCCGCTGATCACCGCTGTTGCAGGTTTGCTGGCCTTGAGGACGGTAATGTTGAGCACGCCCTGGTTCTTGCTGCGCACCAGGCCGGTGGCCGCGGCCACCTCGGGTGTGAGCATGCTCGAGGTGAATGCGCTGTAGTGCACCGTCACGTCACCAAATACCTCCTTGCGCTCGGGGCGTGCGGCATCGGCAGCCAATACTGGCAGGGCCAGGCACAGGCTGATCAGGAACAGGGCTAGGCGACGCATGGTGCGATTCCTCCGGTGGGCGTCAGACCGCGAGCTGATGCTCTTGCAGGCCCGGACTGCTGACGCGGTAGATGCCGATCTCACCTAGAAGATTAGGCCATAGCCGGCCACCCCACCCGTTGCGGTGCAAGTGGTCGACCGCCAGGCGGTCGAGTACCTTGGCTCGGCGTTCGTGCACAAGTTCTTCGAAGTCGGCGAAGGTGCAGAAGTGGATGTTCGGCGTGTTGTACCAGGTATACGGCATGAAGTCCGATACCGGCATGCGGCCTTTGGTCGCCAGGTACCAGCGGCAGCGCCAGTGGCCGAAGTTCGGGAAGGTGATGATGCACTGACGGCCTACTCGCAGCATTTCGTCGAGGATGCGGTCGGGGTATTCCACGGCCTGCAGGGCTTGGGTCATGATCACCACGTCGAAGCTGTTGCTGGCGAAGTTGCCCAGGCCTTTGTCCAGGTCCTGTTCGATGACGTTGACGCCCTTGGCCACGCAGGCGGCGATATTGTCGGCGTCGATTTCCAGGCCGTAGCCGGTGACCTGTTTGCAGTCACGCAGCGAGGCCAGCAGTTCGCCGCTACCGCAGCCCAGGTCGAGTACCCGGCTGCCGGCGGGGATCCAGTCGTGGATGATTTCCAGATCGGCTCTCATGCTGTCCTCAGATGGCAATGCGGTTCATGTAGTTCGAGAAACCCTGCATGTAGCGAGGTGTGGGGATCAGGAAGGCATCGTGCCCGTAGGGCGAATCGATCTCCAGGTAGCAGACGTTCTTGCGCGCGGCCATCAGCGCGTCGACGATCTCGCGCGAACGGGCCGGAGAGAAGCGCCAGTCGGTGGTGAACGACATGATGCAGTAGTCTGCCTTGACGTGGGCCAGGGTGGCGGCCAGATCACCACCGTGCGTGGCGGCCGGGTCGAAATAGTCCAGTGCCTTGGTCATCAGCAGATAGGTGTTGGCGTCGAAACGGCCGGAAAACTCCTCGCCCTGATAGCGCAGGTAGCTTTCGACCTGGAACTCGACGCTGTGGAAGTCGTAGTTGAGTTTGTCGCTTTTCAGCTCTCGGCCGAATTTTTCACCCATCGAATCATCGGACAGATAGGTAATGTGGCCGACCATGCGTGCCAGCATCAGGCCGCGCTTGGGGATCACGCCCTGGTCCTGGAACGAGCCTCCATGGAACTCAGGGTCGGTAAGAATGGCCTGACGCGCCACCTCGTTGAAGGCGATGTTCTGCGCCGACAGCTTGGGTGCCGAGGCAATGTCGACGCAGTGGCGTACGCGCTCGGGGTAGGTCATCGTCCATTGCAGCGCCTGCATGCCACCCAGGCTACCGCCGACGATAGCTGCCCACTGCTGGATGCCCAGGCGGTCGGCCAGCCGTGCCTGGCTGTGCACCCAGTCTTCCACGGTCAATACCGGGAACTCGGCGCCATACGGTTTACCGGTGGCTGGGTTGACACTGCTGGGGCCGGTGCTGCCGTTGCAGCCGCCGAGGTTGTTCAGGCTGACCACGAAGAAGCGGTTGGTATCGATCGGTTTTCCGGGGCCGATGCAGCTGTCCCACCAGCCCGGCTTGCGGTCGGTGGCGGCATGGTAGCCAGCGGCATGGTGGTGGCCGGACAGGGCATGGCAGATCAGCACGGCGTTGCTCGCGCTGGCGTTCAGGGTGCCATAGGTCTCGTAGACCAGTTCGTAACTGGCCAGTGAACGGCCACAGGCCAGTGCCAGCGGTTCATCGAACCGGGCGGTTTGCGGTACTACCAGACCGACGGAATCTTCGGGAAAGACAGTTGACATCGACCCTGCTCACGCTTGACGGAGGCGTAAGTCTAAAGAGCGCTACCCCCAGCGGCAAGCAAAGGCTTGCGACGGGGGGCACGCTGGCTCTGGCGAGCCTCAGATCATTCGCCACAGCTCTTGAGGCATGCCCGCGTAGGCGGCCAGCGGAGGCATGACAAACGACTGGATCACCTGGATCGCCAGGAAGGCGAAGATCGGCGAGATGTCCATGCCGCCCAGGTTTGGCACCAGGCGGCGGAACGGTGCCAGCACTGGCTCGCTGATCTGGTAGGCCAGTTCGGCCGCCGGGTTGTGGCTGTTGGGGGCAACCCAGGAAACGATCACCATGATGATCATCGCCACCCAGAAAATCTTCAGGAACAGCGAGGTGATGCCGATGATCGCCCACATCAGCAGGTGCAGGACGTCGCCGAAGGTACCGTAGGTGACCATCAGCACAAAGCCCATCAGCAAGGCCTGGATGACCACCGCCAGCAGTAGCGACGAGGTATCCAGCCCGCCAACGCTAGGGATGATCCGGCGGATCGGCTTGAGCAACGGTTGGGTGGCACGAACGGCGAACTGGCACAGCGGGTTGTAGAAGTTGGCCTTGACCAGTTGCAGCACGAAGCGCAGCAGGACGATGACCAGGTAAAGGCTGACCAGGGTTTGCACCACGAAAATCGCGGCGCCTGACAGTGCATTCATCTAAAGCTCCTTATTTGCCCAGTTGTTCGGCCAGCTCGGCGGAGCGCGTGGCTGCAGCCTGCAGCGCCTGCTCGACGATGGCTTCGAAGCCGCTGGCCTGGAACGACTTGATCGCCGCTTCCGTGGTGCCGGCGGGCGAAGTGACGCGGCGGCGCAGTTCAGCGGCATCGACATCGCTTGCAACTGCCATGCGCGCGGCGCCCAGGGCCGTCTGCAAGGTCAGTTGGGAGGCCGTTTCGCGTGGCAGGCCGAGTTTTTCGCCTGCCGCGGTCATGGCCTCGATCAGCAGGAAGAAGTATGCCGGGCCACTGCCGGACACAGCTGTCACGGCGTCCAGTTGCTGTTCCTGCTCCAGCCACAGGGCGGTGCCCACGGCCGACAGCAGTTGTTCGGCCTGCTGACGCTGTTCGCCGGACACTTCAGCGGTGGCGTACAGGCCGCTCACGCCTTGGCGCAGCAATGCCGGGGTGTTGGGCATGCAGCGCACCACCGGGCGAGCGCCCACCCAGCTTTGCAGGCTGGCGCACGTGATGCCGGCGGCGATTGAAACGATCAGCTGGCCATCCTGCAGGTTGGGTTGCAGTGCCTGACATACGGTTTTCATGACTTGTGGCTTGACCGCCAGCACGATGACGTCAGCGCCATCGATGGCCTGGGCGTTGTCCTCGAAGGCTTCAATGCCGTGCTCGGCCTGGATGCGACTGCGGGTCTCGGCGCCCGGGTCGCTGGCGCGGATCTGCGAGGCGTCCAGGCCCTGGGCACGCAGACCACCGATCAGGCTGGCGGCCATGTTGCCGGCGCCGATAAAGGCAATACGTGTCTTGCTCATGTCAGGTCCTTGTGGAAAAGAGTGAGTGAAGCATGGAATCAGGTGTTGCCGTAGTCGCGGGCGCCGAACAGGGCCGTGCCAATTCGTACCCACGTCGCGCCCTGGGCGATAGCCGCTTCCAGGTCGTGGCTCATGCCCATGGACAGGGTGTCCAGGCCAAACCCCAGGCCTTCCTGCAACTTGCGCAGGCTGGCGAAGGCGGCCTCCTGGGTGGCGCGGTCTTCGGTGGGTTCCGGGATTGCCATCAGCCCGCGCAGGCGCAGGTTGGGCAGTGCGGCTACGGCTTTGGCCAACGCGGGTAGGTCGGCCGGGGTGCAGCCGGATTTACTGTCTTCGCCGCTGACGTTTACCTGCAGGCAGATGTTCAGCGGCGCCAACCCGGCAGGGCGCTGTTCCGACAGGCGTTGGGCAATTTTCAGGCGGTCCACGGAATGCACCCAGTCGAAATGCTCGGCGATGGCTTTGGTCTTGTTCGACTGAATGGGGCCGATGAAGTGCCAGATCAAGGGCAAGTCGCTGAGGGCCTGCTGCTTTGTCAGTGCTTCCTGTAGGTAATTCTCCCCGAAGTCGCGCACACCGGCGGCATGGATCTCGCGGATAGCGCTGGCGGGCTTGGTCTTGCTCACGGCCAGCAACTGGACGCTGGCCGGATCACGCCCGACTGCCTGGGCAGCACTGGCGATACGGGCGGAAATCGCGGAAAGGTTGTCTGCTAGGGTGGACATGGATCGATGCCGGCAGCTGTAGGGTCTGCGGCATTCTACCTGCTTGAAGGCCTTTGGGGAGTCTCATGGATGTGACCGACCTGTTGGCCCGAGCTGTGGATGCGGGGGCTTCAGACCTGCACCTGGCGACGGGTCAGATTCCGATGCTGCGCCTGGATGGCGAGTTGCAGCGTATGGGCTTGCCGCCCTTGAGCCAAGGGGCCTTGATCGAGGGCATGGCGAGCGTGCTGGATGATGACCAGCGCCGGCAGTGGGCCCAAGGCGATGAAATGGACCTTGCGCTGGAATTGCCTGCGCTTGGGCGCTTTCGGCTGAACCTGTTTCGCCAGTTGAATGGCCCGGCGGTTACCTTTCGGTTGATTCCGGGGCGCATTGCGACGGTGAGTGAGCTGGACCTTGCGGATGTGTTTCTAGCTGTTGCGCAATGCCGGGATGGCTTGATCCTCGTGGGCGGGCCGACCGGCAGTGGCAAGTCCAGTACCCTGGCAACGCTGCTCGACCAGCTGAACCGCGAGCGGGCGCTGCACATCATCACCCTGGAAGACCCTGTCGAGGTCATCCATGCCAGCCAGCGCAGCCTGGTCAACCAACGTGAGATGGGGCGCCATAGTCGCGGCTTTGCTCAGGGGCTGCGCAGTGCGCTGCGCCAGGACCCGGACGTGATCATGATCGGCGAGTTGCGCGACCTTGAAACCATTCGCCTGGCCCTGCGCGCGGCCGAAACCGGGCACCTGGTGCTGGCAACCGTGCATGCGCGTTCGGCGACCAGCAGCATCGACAGGTTGGTGGAGGTTTTTGCTGCCGAGGAAAAGCCGTTGGTGCGGGCGATGCTGGCCGAGTCACTGCGCCTGGTGGTCGCGCAGGTGCTGGTCAGGCGCGTGGGGGGCGGGCGGGTGGC